>JAIXTA010000080.1 GCA_027484405.1 Burkholderiales bacterium | reverse complement strand
TGGTCGCGCTTCTCGATCATCCACACCGGTTCCATGGCGCTGCTGGCCTTTGTGTTTGCAGACTATGTGAACCAGCTGCTGCCGCTGGGCCATGTGGGCGGCGGGTTGCTGGCCGGCGGGATCATCGTGGCGCTGGTGCTGGTGAACCTGCGCGGGCTGACGATCGGCCTGACCACGCAGCTTGTGCTCATGGCCCTGGTGCTGCTGGGCCTGCTGCTGGCCGGGGCGGCCGGGCTGTGGCTGGTACTGCAGGGCACACCGGCCGCCACGCCGGTGGCCGCCCACCTGCCCACGGCCACCGGCGCCAGCCCCTACCTGGCGCAGCTGAGCATGGGCACGGCCATGGTGTTCGTGCTGCTGGCCTACGGCGGCTGGAGCGACGCCGCCACGCTCAGTGCCGAGATGCGCGACGAGAAGCGCGGCATTGTCTGGGCGCTGCTGGGTGGCATGTCGATCGTGATGGCGCTGTATCTACTGGCGAACTGGGCCTACCTGCAGTGCCTGGGGCTGACGGGTCTCGCGCGCAGCGAGGCGCCAGCGGCCGAACTGCTGCTGCGCGCCTTCGGCACGCCCGGCGAGGTACTGATGGTGGCGATCGTCGCCATCACCGCCATCAGCGTGATGAACGCCATTCTCATTGCCGGCGCCCGCACCACCTATGCCGTGGCGCGCGACACGCCCGCGCTCGCAGCCATGGCCCGCTGGGACGCACGGCGCGGCACACCCGTGGCCGCCATGCTGGCCATGGCCACCGTGGCCCTGGTGCTGGTGGCGCTGGGCACGATCACGCGCGGCGGCTTCTCCACCATGGTGGACTACCTCTCGCCCGTGTACTGGCTGTTCCTGACCCTGTCGGCCACCGCCGTGCTGGTACTGCGCCAGCGCGAGCCGCAGGTGCCGCGGCCCTTCAAGGTGCCCTGCTATCCGCTGCTGCCCATCGTCTTTGGCGCCAGCTGCGCCTACATGCTCTGGGCCAGCCTGGACTACGTACGCACCGGGGCCCTGGCCGGCGTGGGTGTGCTGGCCGCAGGCGGCGTGCTGCTGGCGGTGCTGGGCAAGCGCGCAGTGGCGCGGCCGGTCGCGGCCGCGCCGGCTCGCGACGCCTGAGACCCTGCTGCGCGCCTGCATCCTCTTGCAGCGCGGCACACCCGCTGCGCAACGCCCGGTCTGGGCGCATCACGCCTTTGGGGGAGGCCGAGTAAGGCCCCTGTGGGAGATCGGTGGGAACACAGCGCCCACAGTGCGTGCACCGGCCGCGCAAATTGCGCACCGGCCACGAAACCGATCCCCTGAAGGAGGAACACCATGCCCCGCATTGAAGTAGCCCGCCCCGAGCCCCATGACTCGTTGCTGGTGGTTGACCCGCCGATGCCGCGCGATCCACACCTGCGCCAGATCGCCGACGACGTCGTTGCCCAGGTGAAGTACGCCATCGTGCAGGCGGCTGCCGAAGACGCCCCGGCGCGCGACAGGCTTGGAGAGGTGGCGCGCTCGCTCGTGGCGAGTCGTCCGCAGCGCGAGCGCGAGCACGCGCGCATGCAGGCCCGCAGCCTGCTCGCAGCGCCGGAAGTGGTGCGCCAGCGCCACTTTGGCCGGCTGGCCGGCTTGCAGACAGCGGCTTACCGCAGCCAGGGTTTTGAAGCTGCGCCCAAGCTCAGCATCAACGCTGATGCGCTCAAGGCAGCGTTCGCCCGCTCCGGGGCGGTACTGCGAAACGCCTCGGGCGGCTCGAATCCTGATGTGCTTGCCGGCGCCCAGTACAAGACCATGAAGCTGTTTGTGCGGCGCGTGCGCTGCATCGACGAGACCGATGGCGAATGGGGCTCCGATGAGATTGCGCTAGGCGGCACCGTGACCGATGCGCTGGGCAAAACCAGCCTGGTGTCGCAGTTTCTGGTTCACGACGACTTTGACAAGGGCGAAGTCAAGAACTACGGCTTCAGCAAGGTGTTTTGTTCCTGGGCGCTTCAGACGGGCGCCGCCGGCTTCCCCTACGTCTACAGTGCCGTGATCGCCATGGCCGAGAAGGACGGTGGCGGCTTCGGCAAAATCCTGCAGGAGCTCTGGGACATCGTTGACGACAAGGTCAAGGCAGCCGTCGGCGCAGCGATCGGCTCAGCCATCGGTGCGGCCATCGGCAGCGCGATCCCCGGCCTGGGCACGCTGATCGGCGCGGTCTTCGGTCTGCTCATCGGCTGGATCATCAGCCTGTTCGACAACCCGGACGACATGATCGGTACGCGCGTCACGATGATGACGCTGGGCGCAGCCACCAAGTCGTACTACGACTGGGCAAAGCTCACGTCTGCCGAAGGCTGGACGCACACCCTGACCTTCCGCGGCGACGGTGGGCACTACAAGGTGGACCTGTCGTACCGGATCTTCACCTGAGCGTTTTCCGGGCCCACACGGCACGGCCGCGGACTCCCTTTTGGGGATGTGCCCGCGGCCGATGCGCGACTATCTTGCTGCAAGGCCCGCAGCATCGCCCAACCACACGTCCCCAGCCAACCCCAGGAGCCGTCATGACCCTGCTTCCCGCCCGACCGATGCAGCGCAGCCTGCTGCTCGCCGCCGCGCTGCTCAGTGCCGCCGCGTTGCTCACCCCGCTGCCGGCGCAATCCAGCTGCAAACCCAACTGCGCCACCGGCAGCGTGGTCAATGCGGCTGGCATGCCGCCCAAGGTCGCCTCCCTGGTCAGCCAGCTCGGCTTCGAGGGCAACGCCCTGAGCGCGAAGGCACGTACAACAGTGCGCGAGCTTGCTGCAGAGCTCAAGGCGTCGCCGCTGAAGG
>JAIXTA010000110.1 GCA_027484405.1 Burkholderiales bacterium | reverse complement strand
TCATCGCCTCGGCCGCGGCGGTCGCCTCGTCGAGCAGCGAGGCGTTGCTGATCTGCATGCCCGTGAGGTCGCACACCATGGTCTGGAAGTTCAGCAGCGCCTCCAGGCGGCCCTGCGAGATTTCCGGCTGATACGGCGTATAGGCCGTGTACCAGGCGGGGTTCTCGAGGATGTTGCGCAGGATGACGCCCGGCGTGTGCGTGCCGTAGTAGCCCTGGCCGATGAAGCTCTTGAGCACCTTGTTCTTGCCGGCGATGCGCTTCATCTCGGCCAGCGCCTGGGCCTCGCTCATGGGCTCGGGCAGGGAGAGCAGATCCTTCTTGTGGATGCCGGCCGGGATGATCTTGTCCATCAGCTCTTCAAGCGAGCTCGAACCCACCACCTTGAGCATGTCGGTCTTGTCGTCCGGACCGGGGCCGATGTGGCGAGCGTGGAATTCGGAGGCGTTTTCGAGATCGGAGAGCTTCATGGACATTCTCTAGGAGGGTTACTGCTTGCTGGCTTCGGGCCAGTTCGCGAATTGAATGGACTCTTCTTTCAATGAATCGGCGTAGCCTGACTTGCAAAAGGCCTCGCGTTGCGCGGGTGTGAGTGCTTCGATTTGCTTGCGGAAGTTCGCCTGTGACTCTTTGCCAATTTCTACAAGCGCCGCCTTCATCTCTTTCGGCTGATCTGACTGGCGCACCATCTTTGCTTGCAGCCGTTGCTGCGCCTTCCCGTGAACCTGATGCCATGCGTCAAACGCTGCTTGCATTGGCTTCACTGCTTGCGGAAACACCGCCCTGCATGCGTCCACGGCCACTTTGTGATGCGCTTGAAAATCAACAAGCACAACCAGCGACCCGGTGCTGTTGCCGGCATGCACCGTGCCGTGCGAAAGTGCGCCGAGCGCAATCGACCAGAACCACACTTGCACCCAGCGCCGACGCACAGCCAATGCCTCAGGCGGCCTTGACGGCGGCTTCGTAGCCGGCGGCGTCCAGCAGGGCGCTCATGTCGGCACCGGCGGCCGGGGTGATCTTGAGCAGCCAGGCGCCGTAGGGGTTGGCGTTCAGGCTTTCGGGGGCGGCTTCGAGGGCGTCGTTGAAGGCGGTGATGGTGCCGTCCACCGGCATGTAGACGTCGCTGGCGGCCTTGACGCTTTCCACCACGCAGGCGGGGTCGCCGGCCTTGAGCGTGTCACCCACCTTGGCGTCGCCCACGAACACGAGGTCACCGAGCATGTCCTGTGCGGTGTCGGTGATGCCCAGGGTGATGGAGCCGTCGGCTTCGACGCGCACCCACTCGTGGGTCTTGGTGTACTTCAGGTCGGCGGGGATGTTCATGGTGTGGCTCCGTTGAAAATGACTGCTTCAGTTCAGGGAAAGTGGCCCGGCGGGCCTGAAGAAAACGCTTAGACGAGCACCTGGCCGTTGCGCACAAACGGCGGCTTGACCACCAGGGCGTTGACGCCCTTGCCGCGGATGTCGACCTGCACGGTGTCTCCCACCTGCACAGCCTTGGGCACACGGGCCAGCGCAATCGACACGCTCATGGACGGCGAGAAGGTGCCGCTGGTGATCTCGCCCTCGCCATGCGGGGTCATGACCTTCATGTGGCCGCGGATCACGCCCTTGTCCAAGAGCTTCAGGCCGACGAAGGCGCTCTTCTGACCATCGCGGTCCAAGGCAGCGCGGCCGATGAAGTCGCGCTCGGGCTTGCCGTCCACGGTCCAGCCCATGCCGGCATCCAGCGGGCTGACGGTCTCGTCCATGTCGTTGCCGTAGAGGTTCATGCCGGCTTCCAGGCGCAGGGTGTCGCGCGCGCCCAGGCCGCACTGGGCCACGCCGGCGGCCTTGAGATCCGCCCACAGGGCGGCGGCGTCGTTCATGGGGACCATGATCTCGAAGCCGTCTTCGCCGGTGTAGCCGGTGCGGGCGATGAAGTTCTCACCCATCTCGGCGGCCTGGAACACCATTAGCGGCTCGCAGGCCGCTTTCCAGTCGGGACGGACCTGCAGCACGCGGGCGCGGGCGTTGGGGCCCTGCACGGCGATCATCGCCAGATCGCGCCGCGGCGTGAGCATCACGCCGAAGGGCGCGGCCACCGTGGCCATGTGGGCGAGGTCCTTCTCGGCCGTGGAGGCATTGACCACGATGCGCCAGCTGTCGCCTCCGCGCCAGTACACGATCAGATCATCGATCACGCCGCCGGCTTCATTGAGCATGCCGGAGTACAGCGCCTTGCCCACCACGGTGAGCTTGTCCACGTTGTTGGCGATGAGCTTGTGCAGGAAGGCGCGGCTCTGGGCGCCCTTCACGTCCACCGGGCACATGTGCGAAACGTCGAACATGCCGGCATCGCGGCGCACGGCGTGGTGCTCCTCGATCTGGCTGCCGTAGTTCAGGGGCATCTCCCAGCCGCCGAAATCCACGAGCTTGGCGCCGGCATCGGCGTGGGTTTGGTACAGCGGGGTGCGCTTCAGGGGCGCCGAAGGGGCGGAGGATGTCATGTGGACGCGTCTATTCATTCACCGGTGATCGCCACCGGCGCGCGTCCCCCCTGTCCTTGATGCCTGAGAGTTTTTCGCCCGCCGCGTCTGCAGCAGGGTTGATCTCCTTCGGCGGCCCCGTACCGGCATGCGGCAGGTGGCGCTCTCCAGGGTGCTTCAACGTCGGTGCGGTTCGGGAACCTGAGCGATTTCGGGCATTACGCCTTCGGTGGCTACCCCTTGGGGGTCGCACTCTCCCGCGCCGACTCGGCAAGCTGCGCATTGTGCCGCAAAGGCGCTGTTTCCCGAACCCCGGGCCAGCCCGATCCGCACCCGGGC
Organism: Burkholderiales bacterium; assembly: GCA_027484405.1. Classification (GTDB taxonomy): domain Bacteria; phylum Pseudomonadota; class Gammaproteobacteria; order Burkholderiales; family Burkholderiaceae_C; genus Piscinibacterium. The sequence goes on along the minus strand of JAIXTA010000110.1, from coordinate 67,283 downwards.
CGGTGGAGCGCCGTTTCCAAAAGTGCAAGATCCAGCATTCATGCGGCTCTTCAGGCCAAAGTGGCTGGAAACCCTTGCCAGACAAGCGAGACGGCTTGCGGGAGCGGCAACCCGCTGCATTGCGGCGGGGGCGACGGGCATGCAACAAGCTCATCCCCGCCCGGCTGCAGTTCACGGCGCCCAATCGACCACTCGTCCCAGCCTTGGAGAAACACCAAGACGCCAAACCTACACTTCGCGCACTTTTGAGGTTGGGGCCGACGCATTGCACGGATCGGCTGCAGCCGAACATCCACCCGCATCACTCTCATACCAAGACACGCATATGAATAAATGGGTCAAGCGCGGCCTGATCACGGCCGTCATCCTCGCCATCGGCGGTGGGCTCGTGGTCGCCGGGCAGCGCAGCAAGGCCAAGGCCGATGCGGCGCCTAAGTACCGCACGGCGCTGGTGGATCGCGGCGCCATCACGCAGGTCGTGCTCTCCAGTGGCACGGTGCAGCCGGTCAAGAGCGTGAATGTCGGCACGCAGGTCTCGGGCACGGTGCTGGAGCGCTATGTGGACTTCAACGACCGGGTCAAGAAAGGGCAGATCATGCTGCGCCTGGACCCGGCGCTGATCGAGGCCCGCATCCGCCAGGCCACGGCGCAGGTGAGTTCGGCCACCGCCGGGCTGGCCGTGGCGCGCAGCACGCACGAACGCAACGTGAAGCTGCTGGCGCAGGGCTTCATCTCGGGCTCGATCGTCGACCAGAGCAAGCAGCAGCTCGATGCCGCACTCGCCCAGCTCGAGGTCGCCAAGGCGCAGCTCGACCAGGCGCAGACCGACCTGAACAACAGCGTGATCCGCTCGCCGATCGACGGCATCGTCACCCGCCGCGCGATCGACGTGGGCCAAACCGTGGCCGCGAGCTTCCAGACGCCTGACCTGTTCACCGTGGCCAACGACCTCAAGAAGATGCAGATCTTCAGCAACGTGTCCGAGGCCGATGTGGGCCTGGTGCGCGAGGGCCAGGCGGTGCGCTTCTTCGTGGACGCCTACCCGGAGCGCGAGTTCGAGGGCAAGGTCTCGCAGTTCCGCCTGAATCCGGCCAACCAGGCGGGCGTGGTGACCTATGTGATCGTGATCGACGTGGACAACCCCGAGGAGCTGCTCAAGCCGGGCATGACGGCGCAGACCCGGATTGTGGTGGCCAGCAAGAAGGATGTGGTGCGCATTCCCACAGCCGCGCTGCGCTTCCGCCCGCCCGAGGACAGTGTGGCCAAGAAGGAAGAGAAGAAGGACGACAAGAAGGACGCCGCGGCCGAGGACGGCAAGGGCGAGAAGAAGGCCCCCGCCACCAAGACCGCCCCGGCCGCCGATCCGAACGATGACGGCGCGCTCTCGACCCTGAAGGCCGGCCAGCGCGTGTTCCGGGTCTACACCGTGGGCGAGGACAACAAGCCCAAGGCCCACGAGGTGACCATCGGCATCTCCAACACCCGCTTCACCGAGATGGCCAGCGGCAGCATCAAGCCGGGCGATGCGCTGATCACGCGCAGCCTGAAGGACGCCACGCCGGGAAGCGAAGACTGATGCTGATCGATCTGAAGAGCATCACCAAGAGCTACCGCACCGGGGATGTGGTCACCCCGGTGCTGCACGGCATCACGGTGGGCATCGACCGCGGCGAGTACGTCGCCATCATGGGCCAGTCCGGCTCGGGCAAGTCCACCCTGATGAACGTGCTCGGCCTGCTCGACCGCGCCGACGGCGGCACCTACACGCTCAACGGCATGGACGTAACCACCCTGGACGCGGCCCAGCAGGCCGAGGTGCGCAACAAGACCATCGGCTTCGTGTTCCAGAGCTTCAACCTGCTCAAGCGCATGAGCGTGGCCGAGAACGTGGCGCTGCCGCTGGTCTATGCCGGCGCCAGCCGCGGCGAGGCCAAGAAGCGCGCCACCGAGCTGCTTGACCGCGTGGGCCTGGGCGCACTCGGCGGCCGCATGCCCAACCAGCTCTCCGGCGGGCAGCAGCAGCGCGTGGCCATTGCGCGCGCACTGGTCAACAACCCGCCCCTGCTGCTGGCCGACGAACCGACCGGCAACCTGGACACCAAGACCACCGAGGAAGTGCTCAAGGTATTCGAGCAGCTCAATCGCGAGCAGGGCCTGTCGATCGTCATCGTCACCCACGAGCCGGACGTGGCCCACCACGCCAAGCGCCTGGTGCGCCTGCGCGACGGCCTGGTGGTGTTCGACGGCGCGCCCTCGGAGGGTGCCCATGGCTGAAATCGTCTTCTTCCAAGCCCGGACTTCGATGGTCAGATCCAGCATCCATGCGACTTTCCAGACCAAAATGGCTGAAAACCCGCTCTGGGCAAGCGAGTACCGCCCCCAAACGCACCACGGAGCAGCGCAATGAGCTTCGCCCAGATTCTTGTTGAAGCCTTCCGCAGCCTGAGCGCCAACCGCCTGCGCACGGCGCTCACGATGCTGGGCATCATCATCGGCATCGCCTCGGTGGTGCTGATGCTGTCTGTCGGTGACTCGGTGCGCAAGTTCATCGACAAGGAGCTGTCGGCGCTGGGCAGCAACATGCTCATCGTGCGCTCGGGCACGCCCACCAAGGACGGCGGCGTGCGCCGGCGCCAGGGCGACCTGATCACCCTGACCATCGATGACGCCCAGGCGCTGAACAGTCTGCCCACGCTCCGCGGCGCGGTGCCGATGATGCAGGGCTTCCACCAGATCAACTACGGCACCGACAACAGCAACAGTGTCGTGCTCGGGGTGGTGTCGGAGGTGTTTGCGCTGCGCAACTGGACGATCGATTCGGGCGCAGGTGTGTCGGATGCCGATGTGAAATCCGCCGCGCGCGTGGCGGTGATCGGCAGCAAGCTGGCACGCGAGTACTTCTACAAGACCGACCCGATCGGCAAGCTGATCCGGATCGACAACCAGCCCTACACCGTGGTGGGCGTGATGGCCGGCGAAGGCAGCGCCTTCGATGTGAACGACATCGGCGAAGCGGTCCTGGTGCCAATCACGGCGCACCCGGTGCGCATGCCGATCCCGCGCACCATCCACTACATCGTGGCGCAGGCCAAGGATGCACCCTCGCTCAAGGAAGCGCAGCTGGACATGGCCGATGTGCTGCGCGACAGGCACCGCATCCGGCCCGGCAAGGAAGATGACTTCGTCATCACCAACCTGGCGAGCTTTGCGCAGGCCGGCGCCAACATCGGCTTTGCACTGTCGATCGGCCTGGGGCTGATCGGTGCGATCTCGCTGATTGTGGGCGGCATCGGCATCATGAACATCATGCTGGTGAGCGTGAGCGAGCGGGTGCGCGAGATCGGCATCCGCATGGCCATCGGCGCCAAGCCGCGGCACGTCCTCACGCAGTTCCTGGCCGAAGCGGTGGTGATGTGCGTGCTGGGCGGCGCCATCGGCACGCTGATCGCCGCAGGCGGTGCGGCCGCAGTCACGGCCACAGGCAAGTTCGACATGGCCCTGGGCGTCAGCCACGTGATCACGGCGGTGCTGTTCTCCACCGCGGTGGGCCTGTTTTTCGGCTTCTATCCGGCGCGCCGGGCGAGCCGGCTGCTGCCGATCGAGTGCCTGCGACAGGACTGAAGGACGCAAATCTCGCAAAAAGAACGGCCAGTGACGAACTGGCCGTTTTTCTTGGTGCTTTTCGATCGATGGCGCAACGCAACTGACGCGAAAAATCGGCATCGATTGCACCAACGCGTGTTGCCCCACCCGTCCCTGCTCCCATCATGCCTCGCCTGATTGACTCTGTTGCCCGCATTACCGGCATGCGCGATCGAGACGCTCTAAACGTCACGATCGCCGAAGTGCTGGTGGACTGGCTGCGCCCGGAAAGCGTGGCGATCTACAAGATCGTCGGCGAGGGCGACGCTCGGCGCGTGGTCCTGCGCGCGCGGCTCGTGGACGGTCAGGCACATATCGAATCCGACGTCGCACGCGACCCCGAAAGCCTGCCACGCCTGGCGACCATGCCCTACTTCCGGCGCTGCGTGAAGAACGTCACCCAGGTGCGCATCACGCCGCCTGCGGGCAGCCCCGTGTGCACCCTGTTCCCCATTCAGAACGATTCTGACGTCACGGGCGTGCTGGCCGTGGAAACCCGCCATGCCCTGCTGCCCGAGCAGCAGCGTCTGGTGAAGGGTGTGCTCAAGATCATCCGCAACCTGCTGGCCGTGCTCGACTACAGCGAACACGACACGCTGACCGGGCTGATGAACCGCAAGACCTTCGATGTGTCCTTCCAGAAGCTGATGCAGGCATCACCCGCCTCGGCCACACCACAGCTGCCACCCTCGGGCCAACCGGAGCGACGCGCGGAGCACATGGATCTGGCGCGCTACGCGGCCGTGATCGACATCGATCACTTCAAGAGCATCAATGACCGCTTCGGCCACCTCTATGGCGACGAAGTGCTGCTGCTGCTGGCGCGGCTGATGCGCGGCAGCTTCCGCGCCACCGACCAGCTCTATCGCTTCGGCGGCGAGGAATTCGTGGTGGTACTGGATTGGGTCAATCCGGCCGACGCCGCGATGGTCTTCGACCGCTTCCGCGCCAAGGTGGAGGCCTTCACCTTCCCGCAGATCGGTCGCGTAACGATCAGCATGGGCTATACGCAGATCCTGCCCTTCGACAGCCCCAATCACGCCATCGAGCGCGCCGACCAGGCGCTCTACTACGCCAAGCAGCATGGGCGCAACCAGGCCTGCAGCTATGAAGACCTGATTGCGCGCGGCGCGCTGTCCTCCAAGGAAGACGCCTCGGACCTCGAGCTGTTCTGAGCACCTGCGTCGCGCTCACCGTCGCCGATTCACCGGCCTGCGGCACGGCTCAGTTGAACTCCCGCAAGACCACGCGGCGCGCGCCCGGCTGGCCCAGCACGACAAGCAGATAGCTGCGCCCATCCTTGAAGCCGCCGGTGTCTGGGTCGGCAAAGCTGCTGCCGCCGTCGAAGTCCTGCGACGCACCCTGGGCGTCATAGAAGCGCACCGAGAAGGTCGGCCGGCCCAGGCTGTAGCTCACTGCCGTGCCGGGCTTGCCCGCCGTCAGGTTCTGGAAATCCAGACTGAAGTCCACGGAGGCATCGATGCTCACGCCGTCGGCCGTGGCGTTGACCACATTGAGCAAGGCCTTGCCTGAGCGCGCCGGCAAGTTCGACTCCAGGGTGAGCACCATCTGGTAGTTGCCCGAGGTGCCGTAGACGACGGCAACGTAGTCCCGTCCCGGGTCCAGCGTGCGGCTGGCGCTCGCCAGGCTCGTGCCGTCCGTGATGCGCACCGCGCTCAGCGTGGCGGTGCCGGCCGCAACGCCCTGGTAGGCACTGAAGTTGGCGTCCAGGGTACTGGATGACTGCCCGCCCACTGAGAAGCGAACCTGGCCGGCGCTGCCCACAACGTCGGTGCCATTCACGAAGCGGATGCGCGAGCGCGTGTTGCGGATCACGCGGGACGCGCCAGCACTGTCCTTGCCGTGCAGCAGATAGGCGTTGACCAGGCGGTTGCTCTTTAGCGTGTAGAGCACGAGGCTGACGACCTGGCGCGAGTCGATCTGGACGCCGTCGGCATCAAACAGCAGTTCGCGCTTGTCGCCGCTCGGGTAGATGCGGATCCGCCAAGTACCGGAAGCGATCTCGGCGATGCCGGTCACGCTCGCCGCGCTGACGCCACGCAGGGTCGGCGTGGCTGCATCGATGCTGGCAGTCGAACTCGTGAAGTACACGTCATAGCTCAAACCGCGCACGACATTGTTCAGGACACGTACCTTGATGCGGCCATCGTCCGGCCGGCCTTCGCCGTCATTGCTCACCTGCACGCTGAGGTCCGTACCGGTACCGCAGGCGATGACGGTGTAGCTGTTGTCCTTGGCGTAGCCGGCGGTCGCGCTGTTCAGGCTGCCGCTGCCGGGCTCGGCAATCACCTCTGTGCTCAGGTTGCCGCCGTTGGACTCGGCGTAGCCCGAGACGGACTCGAAGGCCACCCCGCTGACCTTGGTCTTGCTGTCGATCCGAAGCGTGAGGGTATCGACGTCCGTGACCAGGTTGAGCAGGCGAACCTTCACGTCGCCCTCGCCATCATTACCGCAGGCGGTGAGCAGGCCGCCGAACAGCCCAGCCAGCCCCAGCGCGCCAGCTCGTTGTAGCGCGTACCTGCGCGTGATCGTGGTGTGTTCCAACTGCATATTGAGCCTGTCCTGTGCAATTCATCCGGCAAGGCGCCGGATCGAAAGACTAGGCAGCGCACGTTGCGCCGCGTTGGCTCAAGATGAAGAAGCGTTTCTGGAAGGAAACCGGCAGACGAAGCGTGCACCCTGCGGCAGGTTGGCCTCGCAGTGCACGGTGCCACCGTGCTGCAGCGCAATCGCTCGCACCAGACTCAGGCCGAGACCGACGCCTCCCTGCGCTTCACTGCTTCCCCGCCGGCGATAGAAGGCCTCAAAGATGCGTTCTCGTTCTGCCTCTGGCACGCCCTCCCCCAGATCGCTGACGACCAGCCGCGTCTCCTCGGGACTCTGGACGAGGTCCAGCGTGACCGTGCGCCCCAGGCCGTACTTGAGCGCATTCTCCAGGAGGTTGCGTACGAGGCGACGCAGCAAGTGTGGGGTACCTAGCACGCGCACCTGCACAGGGGCAAAGGAAATGCCCAGCCGGTGCGCTTCATCGGCGCAGATCTGCCCCAGATCTGTGGGCTGCGGAGCATCGAGATGGCCGCCGGCTTCAAGACGGCTTGCGGTCAGGATCTCGTCAATCAGTTCGTCAAGCTCGGAAATGCTGCTGCGCATCTCACGCATCGGCGCCAGCTGCTCGGGCACGCCGTGCATATCGGTCAGCAGTTCGCCAGCCATGCGAATGCGGGTCAGTGGGCTGCGCAGCTCATGCGACGCATTGGCAAGCAGATCGCGATTGGCACGAACCAGCTCCTCGATGCGCTCGGCGGACCGGTTGAAGCTGCGGGCAAGATCGGCCACCTCGTCGTTGCCATCGACCACGAGCCGTGTGGACAGCTGCCCGCGCCCGAGCTCGGTCACGCTCTGTCGAAACGCCTCCAGTCGACGCGTGATCCGCCAGACCAGCGGAAACGTGGCCAGCCCGACCGCCAACGCGATCCCGATGAGTGGCAGCGCAAAGGCGGTCCACGGCGGCCGACCGATTGCGAACTCGCCCGTTTCCAGCACCTGACCGCCGACCAGCTGGACACGATGGCGCGCCTGTGCACGCGGATCGGCTCGAACGCCATTTGCCGTTGCAAACTGAATCACCTGCCCCTGCGCATCGGTAATGCGGACAAAGGTCTCCCACTGATCAGCCAGGCGCTGCGCGCGATCTGGCGGAACCTGCTGGCGCTCAAGCAGCGCCAAGGTGGCACCGATCATTCGAGCGGCAACCGCCCCAGGCGGGTCATAGATCATGATCGCGATCATCAGGCCACCCAGGGCGCCGAGCGTGCCGGCCAGCGCCACAGCCAGCCAGACTCGGATGTACAGCCGACTCAGCGGCCGCTGCTCAGTGCTGGCTTCGGGCGAAGACATAGCCGGTGCCGCGCACAGTCTGGATCCGGCGCGGATCGCGCGGATCATCTTCGATCAGCGCACGGATGCGCGCCACATGGACGTCGATGCTGCGATCAAAGGCTTCAAGCGGCGTGCCACGCATCAGGTTCATGATCTGGTCGCGCGTCATGACCCGGCCGGGGCGCTCCGCAAACAGCACCAGCAAGTCGAACTGGTGCGAGGTCAAGACGCGACGTTGACCATCAACGCGCACCTCCCGCGCGTTCAGATCGATCTCCAGACGTCCAAAGCTCAGCACTCGGCTGCTGGGTTTCTGGTCCGCCATCGCAGGGCGCCGCAGCAGCGCGCGGAGGCGGGCAAGCAGTTCGCGCGGCTCGAAGGGCTTGGGCAGATAGTCATCTGCACCGATCTCAAGACCGATCACGCGATCCATTGCGTCGCCCTTCGCGGTGAGCATGAGGATCGGCACAGATGCACGATCATCGGAACGCCCGCGGATGCCGCGACACACCGTGAGTCCGTCCGTCTCGGGCAGCATGATGTCGAGCACGATGGCATCGGGCCGCGTCGCACGAAGGGCCAGCTCAGCCTGCTGCGCGTTGCCGGCCACGCTGACGCCAAACCCATTGAGTGTCAGGTACTCGGAAACCATGCCGAGAAGGCGCTGATCGTCGTCGATCAGAAGAATCTGGTGGGACACGGGACTGGACGGGCTGGATTGCATGAGGTGGGAGTCTGGCGCTCGCACATTGCTGGCCCAGAGACGCAAGGTAAAGATCTATTGCTGCGCGGCAGCGCACTCCCGGCCGACGCCCGATGGCAAGCAGGCCGCACAGCGGGAGCGTTCACGCTTCTTTACATCGAGCGAATGGCTGAGAAACAGCTGCGTCCGAGCATGCGGTCAGTCGTGCAGCACCGTGTGCTGATGATAGAACGCCACCCCTCCAAAAAGTGACCATGAACAAGACCTTCAAGACGCTCGTCCTTGCGGCGCTATTGCTGGGCCTCGTGGGAATCGGCCTCATTCGCTGGCTCAAGCCGCCAGGACGTGCGGCAAGCGCCCCAGTGAAGTACCTCACGCAGGCGGCCGAACTCGGCCCGATCCGACGCATCACGACTGCAAGCGGCCCGCTGACCCCTGTGAACCAGGTGCAGGTCGGCACACAGGTATCGGGCACCATCAAGCGGATCCATGTGGACTTCAACGATACGGTGCGTACCGGGCAACTGCTGGCCGAGCTCGATACCGCACTACTGGACGCCGACCTTGCGCAGGCCCGAGCGAGTCTGGCGAGCGCGCAAGCCTCAATGGCCCTTGCGCAATCCAATCTGCGCAGAAGCCGTGAGCTCGTCAGCAAGGGGTTTCTCTCGACTGCGAGCCTCGATGAGCAGGAGAACACCGTGCGGACTGCGCAGGCACTCACTGAGCAGCAGGAGGCCGCCGTGACGCGCGCACAGACCAACCTGCGTAACGCCCGGATTGTCTCGCCGGTATCCGGCACCGTGGTCTCGCGCGATGTTTCGGTGGGCCAGACAGTCGCTGCAGCGCTGAACACGCCCGTGCTGTTCCGGATCGCACAGGACCTGCGTGAAATGCAGATCGAAGCGAGCGTCTCCGAAGCAGACATCGGCACCATGCGGGCCGGCCAAACAGTGGACTTCACGGTAGACGCGCTCCCTGGTCAGTCATTTGCAGGCACGGTCTGGCAAATCCGCAACAACTACACCGTGCAGCAGAATGTCGTGACCTACACGGTGGTCATCAAGACCCGCAATGACACGCTGGAACTTCGCCCCGGCATGACCGGCTACGTCCGCGTGACGGTGGCAGAGCGCTCGCAGGTAGTCCGCATCCCCAATGCCGCGCTGCGCTACGAGCCTTTGGCGACAACAAGGTCCGGGGCGGTCGCGAAGAGCAATGCAGCCCTTGCCACGCAGACAGAACGCACGCTCTGGAAGCTGGATGCTTCCGGACAGAGCGTGGGGGTGATTGTGAAGATGGGCATCAGCGACGGCCGATTCACCGAGCTGCTTGGCGGCGATATCAAGGCTGGGGACGCACTCATCATCGGCGAGCCGGCGTCAAGCGGCGAGTTCGGGCCAAAGATCTTCTGAGGCAGGCTGACCATGGAAGCGCTTATCGAGTGCAGGTCGCTGCGCAGGATTTTTGTGATCGGTGGTGAACCTTTCCTGGCCCTGCGTGATGTCAATCTGCGCATCATGCCGGGCGAGCTCGTCGCCATCACCGGCCCTTCCGGCTCAGGCAAGTCGACGCTGCTGAATCTGCTTGGAGGACTCGACCGAGCCAGTGCGGGCTCGCTCTACCTGGCCGGGGAGCACCTTGAGGCGCTGGACGAGCCGGCGCTGGCGCGTCTGCGCAACGCGCTGCTCGGATTCGTGTTCCAGCAATTCAATCTCCTGCCGCGTTACAGCGCGCTGCGCAATGTCGAACTACCGATGATCTATGCGGAAATGGACGTCGATCAGCGGCGCCGCCGAGCCTATGCATTGCTCGCAGAACTCGGCCTGGAGGCGCAGGTGCGCAAGAAGCCGACCCAGATGAGCGGCGGACAACAGCAGCGCGTGGCCATCGCGCGGGCCCTGGCCAACCGACCAAGGCTGATTCTTGCCGACGAGCCGACCGGTGCCCTGGACTCGAAGACCAGTGCGGAGGTGATGAAGCTGCTTACCCATCTAAACGAGAGCGAGGGCACGACCGTGATCGTCGTGACACACGACGCAAGCGTTGCGGCACAGTGTCGGCGGCGCATCGCATTTTCCGACGGTGCGATTGTTTCGGACGAGTCTGAGGCAGCGCCAACATGAGACCGACCGATCTGTTCCAGGAATCGGTGCTTGCGCTGGGCGCAAACCGCCTGCGCTCGGCGTTGACGATGCTCGGCATCATCATCGGGGTGGCGTCGGTGATTCTGATGCTCGCCGTTGGCGAAGGATCCAAACGCAATGTCGCAAAGTCCATTGCGTCCCTTGGTGCGAACCAGGTGATTGTGCAGAGCGGCGCGGGTAACCAGGGCGGGTTTCGCGGCAGCACGGGCAGCCTGCCGACGCTGACCCTGGATGATGCTGCTGCCATGGCCGAGCTTCACAGCGTGCGCAATGTCGCACCCATCTCCAACTCGCAGGCCCAGGTGGTCGCCGGAGGGCGCAATCGTTCGACGCAGATCACCGGCACACTGCCAGCCTATTTCGCCATCAACAACATGAATCTGTCGGAAGGCAGCCTGTTCACGGAGTCCGATGTACGTACATCGGGCAATGTGGCCGTGATTGGCGAAACCGTGTCCAAGGATCTGTTCGGCTTGGCCTCACCGATCGGCCAGACCCTGCGCATCCAGCGGCAGACCTTCGTGGTGATCGGACGGCTCGCCCCAAAGGGACAGGGGTTCGGCGGGCAGGATCAGGATGACGTGATCGTGCTGCCAGTCACGACGGCACAGCGCAAGCTCTCAGGTACGCCGTTTCCCGGTGCGGTGAGTCTGGTCATGGTTGAGTCGAGATTTCCCGAGCAGCGCGGCTACACGGAACAGGAGATCACGCTCCTCCTGAGGCAGCGTCATCGAATCTCCGCGACTGCAGATGACGACTTCAGCGTGCGCAATCTGAGCAGCGTGTCGCAGACCTTGCAATCGGTCTCCAACATCATCTCCATCCTGCTGGCTGCGGTGGCTTCGATCTGCCTGTTTGTGGGCGGTGTCGGCATCATGAACATCATGCTGGTCAGCGTATCGGAACGTACCCGCGAGATCGGCATCCGTATGGCACTGGGCGGGCCTAGACGCACGATCCTGCTCCAGTTCCTGATCGAGTCCGTTTCACTCTCGCTGGCTGGCGGCCTGCTTGGCGTGCTGCTCGGCCTCACGATGGGCCTGCTCGTTGCAGCCAGCGGTGCGCTCACCCCGGTGTTTTCACTTGGCGCGGTCTCCCTGGCATTCGGTATGGCCCTCGCTGTAGGGGTGGGCTTCGGCTTCTGGCCAGCCATGCGCGCATCGCGTCTGGAGCCCGTCGAAGCATTGCGTCACCAGTAAGGCGGTCAATCATCTTCAACGACATGCTTCGTCACGTGCGCGACGAATTTCAGATACACGCAAGCGGTAGCTTGGGTTGACCGAATCGAAGTGAGGTGAAGATGATGAACAGACGACAAACTCCGTGGGGCATGCTTGCTCTTTCTGCAGCGATTGCCTTCGTGGGTCCGATCAACGTCCATGCGCAAGCTCAAGCGGGTGAGCACGCAGGCCGTTGGCTCCTTTCATCCAGTTTCTCCGGAGGTCCGCTGGGTGGTCGCAAAGGACAAGCTCGGCTTGTCTGTCTGAAGCCCGGCGAAATGGAACAAGGCGCAGAGCAGGCGTTCATCAGTAGCGCACCGCAACCAGACGGCGAAAGTGCGCCGCGCATCCAGTGCAAAGTGAACGCTGTCAAGTCTGAAAACGGAAGCTCGGCATTTGCGGCAACGTGTGTGCGAGCGGATGCGTCGCGCAATGACGCGCCCTTTGAAGCTCGCGGCAGCGCCCGCTGGGAGAGCGGTCGCGCCCAAGTTGAACTCCTGATCCGTGTGCGCACGCCAATGGGAATAACCGATGTCCGCCAAACGATTTCTGGGGAGCGGCAAGGTGACTGCTGAGCGTGGGGCCGCTGCCTCCAGGATGGGCCTCGTTCGATTGCTCTGTGTTGTTCGCAGTGTCGGCCGATCCATGAGAACTTGGCGGCACATGTGTACGCTGCGATCTGCTCCACGCATTCGGTGGGTGGCGCAATACGCCCCCCGTGTTGCTACGGCGCTGGGTTCGTACCGATGCGCGCAACTCTTCCCTGCACCCGCGGCCCGGTTTGCATGCCAGCTGCAGCGACCCATTTGGGTCGCGACTTGATGCGCACGTGGCGCTTCATTGACGCGACGCTGGCTGCTGAAAGTGACCACCCTCTCGCGGACCTGCGGCGCGACCGCGCTACCGATCTCTGCGTTTGAATGACCTAGACGAAATCGGCCGCAAACCGGTGCCGCAGACTGGAGCCAGGATGCCGCCCCCATGGGGAAGCGTCCGGCCGTCATTCACTGTCGGTCGGCACAGTGCCCTCGAAAGACGTTGGCCCGGGGTGGACACCCTGTGCCAAGTCGTCGCCTGGAGATTCCCGTGATCGGGAATCAGCGCTTCACACAGTCCACGAAATAGCGCACCTTGCCATCGCGCTCTTCCTCTACCAGCCCGTGCACATCCGTATCGAAGCCCGGGAACTTGGCGTTGAACTCGCGCGCAAACTGCAGGTACTTCACGATCGTCGCGTTGAAACGCTCGCCCGGAATCAGCAGCGGGATGCCCGGCGGATAGGGCGTCAGCAGGGTGGAGGTGATTCGACCCTCGAGCTGGTCGATTTCCACGCGCTCGATCTCGCGGTGCGCCACGCAGGCCCAGGCGTCGCTGGGCTTCATGGCAGGCTGGATGTCCGACAGATACATCTCGGTAGTCACGCGGCCGATGTCATGGGCCTTGTAGGCCTCGTGGATCTTCTGGCACAGGTCGCGCAGGCCCATGCGCTCGTAGGCCGGGTGGGCGGCGCAGAACTCGGGCAGGATGCGCCACATGGGCGCGTTCTTGTCGTAGTCGTCCTTGAACTGCTGCAGTGCAGTCAGCAAGGTGTTCCAGCGGCCCTTGGTGATGCCGATGGTGAACATGATGAAGAAGCTGTACAGCCCGGTCTTCTCCACGACCACGCCATGCTCGGCCAGGAACTTGGTGACGATGGCCGCCGGGATGCCGGTGTCGGCGAACTTGCCGCTCACATCCAGGCCCGGGGTCACGATGGTGGCCTTGATTGGATCGAGCATGTTGAAGCCGTCGGCCAGTTTGCCGAAGCCGTGCCAGCCCTCGTCGGGGCGCAGGATCCAGTCCTCGCGCTTGCCGATGCCTTCCTCGACAAGTTCGTCCGGGCCCCAGACCTTGAACCACCAGTCGTGGCCGTACTCCTCGTCCACTTTGCGCATGGCGCGGCGGAAGTCCAGGCTTTCCATGATGGATTCCTCGACCAGCGCGGTGCCGCCTGGCGGTTCCATCATGGCTGCAGCCACGTCACAGGACGCGATGATGGCGTACTGCGGGCTGGTGGAGGTGTGCATCAGATACGCCTCGTTGAACACGTGGCGGTCGAGCTTGTCGTTTTCGGACTCCTGCACCAGGATCTGGCTGGCCTGCGAGATGCCGGCCAGCAGCTTGTGAGTGGAGTGGGTGGCGAAGATCAGGCCATTCTTGCGGCGCGGGCGGTCCTTGCCAATGGCGTGCATCACGCCGTAAAGATCATGGAAGGCGGCATGCGGCAGCCAGGCTTCGTCGAAATGCAGGGTGTCCACATAGCCTTCGAGCTTGGCCTTGATGGTCTCGACGTTGTAGAGCACGCCGTCGTAAGTGCTCTGCGTGATGGTGAGGATGCGCGGCTTGATGGTCTTGGCGTCCACACCCTTGAGCAGCGGGTGCTCGGCAATCTTCTTCTGGATGTTGGCGGGCTCGAACTCGCTTTCCGGGATCGGGCCGATGATGCCCAGGCTGTTGCGCGTGGGCGTGAGGAAGACCGGCACGGCGCCGGTCATCATGATGCTGTGCAGGATGCTCTTGTGGCAGTTGCGGTCCACCAGCACGATGTCGCCCGGCGCCACGGTGCTGTGCCAGACCATCTTGTTGGAGGTGCTGGTGCCGTTGGTGACGAAGTAGCAGTGGTCGGCATTGAAGATGCGCGCGGCATTGCGCTCGCTCGCCGCCACCGGGCCGGTGTGGTCCAGCAGCTGGCCGAGCTCCTCGACGGCATTGCAGACGTCGGCGCGCAGCATGTTCTCGCCGAAGAACTGGTGGAACATCTGGCCGATCGGGCTCTTGAGAAACGCCACGCCGCCGGAGTGGCCGGGGCAGTGCCAGGAGTAGGAACCGTCCTCGGCGTAGTCGAGCAGGGCCTTGAAGAACGGTGGCTGGATGCCTTCGAGGTAGCTCTTGGCCTCGCGGATGATGTGGCGCGCGACGAACTCGGGGGTGTCCTCGTTCATGTGGATGAAGCCATGCAGCTCGCGCAGCACATCGTTCGGGATGTGGCGGCTGGTGCGCGTCTCGCCGTAGATGTAGATCGGAATGTCGGCGTTCTTGAAGCGGATCTCGCTGATGAAGGTGCGCAGGTGCAGCACGGCGGGGTCGAGCTCGGGGCCGGGCGTGAACTCCTCGTCGTCGATCGACAGGATGAAGGCGCTGGCGCGCGACTGCTGCTGCGCAAAGCTGGTCAGGTCGCCGTAGCTCGTGAAGCCGGCGACTTCCATGCCCTCGGCCTCGATGGCGCGGGCCAGCGCGCGAATGCCCGAGCCGGAGGTGTTCTCGGAGCGAAAGTCTTCGTCGATGATGACGATGGGAAAGCGAAAGCGCATGGAGGTCGTCCTGCCCGGGCGGGCACAGCACAAAAGAAAAAGCGGCGGGGTGGATGCACGTCATCTGCACATCGCCACAACCCGGCCGCACGGCGTAGGCAAATTATAGGAAGCGCTTCGGTGCAGGTTGCGTGACAGCAAGAATCGGAATGCATCATTCACGCCACACCGCTACGCTGATTCCCATGACGCGTACCTATGACGAGATTGCCGGCGCCATCCGCTACATCGCCGCGCACTTCGACGAACAGCCCGATCTGGCCACCCTGGCGCACGAGGCCGGTTTGTCTGAGAGCCACTTCCAGCGCACCTTCACCGAGGCGGTGGGCATCAGCCCCAAGCGCTTCACCGAGCTGGTCACCCGCAATCATGCACGCGCACTGCTGGCGCGCGGCGACTCGCTGCTCGATGCCACCTACGACAGCGGCCTGTCCTCGCCCTCGCGGCTGCAGGATCTGTTCGTCAAGCTCGACGGCATGACACCGGCGCAGATCCGGCGCCTGGGCGAAGGTCTGCGCATCGAGTGGGGCGTCTTCCAGTCCCTGCTGGGCGCCACGGCGGCGGCCTGGACTGGTCAGGGCATCTGTCGGCTGGTGTTTGGCGACGCCGCACAACCGGCTGAATTCGAGGCCCAGCTGCGCCAGGACTGGCCGGCAGCGCAGCGTGTGCGTGACGACGCCACCATGGCGCAGCGTATTGCGCCGGCGCTGTTGGGCGAAGGCCGGCTGCCCGTGCATGTGCGCGGTACCAATTTCCAGGTGCAGGTCTGGCAGGCGCTGCTGTCGATCGCTGACGGCGCGGTCACGACCTACGGATCGATTGCCCACCTGATCGGCCGGCCCGGCGCGTCGCGCGCGGTCGGCAACGCGGTGGGCGGCAACCCGGTAAGCGTGCTCATCCCGTGCCACCGCGTCATCCGCGAGAGCGGCGTGCTGGGTGGCTATGCCTGGGGGCTGGAGCGCAAGGTGCTGCTGCTGGGTCGCGAGTGGCAACGAATGGCCGCCTGAACGCCGAGCCCGGGGGTTCACGGCGCACCGCGCCGTGCCGGGGGAGGAGCGAGCGCATGCTTGCGCGAGCCCCTTGCGCCACCCCTTTCGCTTGTCTGGCGCGGCTCTCCAGCCATTTTGGCCTGGAGAGCCGCATGAATGCTGGATCTCGCCGGGGGGACGCCTAGAAACAGTGGCGAGAGGGTCAAGTTCCGTGTGAGGAGCGCAGACAGTACGCGTCGAATGGCGAGCACCGGAGCACACGAGTTGGCCCGCGAAGCAAGTTTCTAGAACTTCACTGGGCGATCGTCCGCAGGGAATTGCATGCAGACGATCGGCAGGGCATGGACCCTGCCGCGGCCGCACCGCGTTCGCGACGCTACTTCCGGTTCAGCTCGCTGATGATCGACCCCGGCGGCGTGCCCGGGCCCTGCTTGCCGCCGCCGCAGACGGTCTGCGGAAAGGGCGACCACAGACCGAGATCCACCGTCTCGCACACCTCGCCGGTGACCGGGTCCTCGGTGCGGCGATAGCCCTGCTTGATGTTGGGTGCCGGCATCCGCCGCGCAATGCGGGCCTGCACACTTTCGGCCGGCTCGGACTGCCCTTGGACGACGACCCGTTCGAGCCGGCGCTCGGCGTTGGCATCACCACGCAAGGCAGCAGCCTGCAGGTCCAGCACGCTTCGGGTGCGCTCTGCCTGCAGGCGCGCCCGCTCCCGCAGCTGCTCGTTGCCGGCCTTGCCTTCAATGCTGCGATTCAGGTTGCTGAGCAACTGCGCCTCGGTGCTGCCCGGCGCGGGCGCTGCGGCACCGGGCTGCGCCGAGGCGGCCGCACGGATTGCATCAGCACGGCTGACGGCGGGCGCATCGGCCTGGGCGAGGCTCGCGAAATGCGAAGCCGCCAGGGTTAGGATTACAAGCAGGCGGCCGTGCACGGTGGGGCTCAACGCAGCGGGCTGCGCAGCAGCGGGTTGGGATTCGGGTCGATGATCACGCAGCAGGCCGGACCCGTGCAGTCGCGCACGCATTCCTTGCGCTTGCCGCCGGGCAGGCTCTCCACGGTGACCACCGTGCCGTCCGGCCGGGTCAAGGTGTTGCCGATCTGCTGTGTGGGGTTGTTCACCGTCCGATCGCCTTCGACCACCACGCGACCGGGCTGCCCGGGTGCCGGCTTGCCAGTGTTGATGCCGCGCTGGGCATTGACCTTGGCACGTTCGGCCGGATCGACCGGCAGCTTTTCGACATCCGGCTGCAGGGCTTCCTCCATGCTGCGCGGCGGGCGCGGCGCCACCGGGGCAACGACCGGCGGCCGCTCGGCAGGGCGCGCGGCGCCTGTGGCCGGCGCAGCAGGCACTTGCCCCGCCGGCGGATTCTCCTTGCCGCGCAGGAAGTTCACGTTGGGCGGCGGCACATCGGGCCCCTTGCGCGCTTCGCCAGGCGTTGTCGTCGTCGCTGCCGGCGCTTGGGGCTGCGCTTGTGATGGCGACTTGGTCAGATCCGGCGGCGTCGGGTCGGGGCGCTGCGGCGTCTGCGCGTGAGCTGCGGCCAGCCAGATGGTGAACGTCAGGGTCAGACTGGTTCGGGCAAAGGAAGCGAAGCGCATGCGGATCTCCTCAGGCGGTCCGATCAGGTCTTGGGCAAGGTGACGCCGCGTTGACCCTGGTACTTGCCGCCACGATCCTTGTAGCTGGTTTCGCAGACTTCGTCGCTCTCGAAGAACAACACTTGAGCACATCCTTCACCGGCGTAGATCTTGGCCGGCAGCGGCGTGGTGTTGGAGAACTCCAGCGTCACGTAGCCTTCCCACTCCGGCTCAAAGGGTGTGACGTTGACGATGATTCCGCAGCGTGCATAAGTGCTCTTGCCCAGGCAGATGGTCAGCACACTGCGCGGGATGCGGAAGTACTCCACCGTACGGGCCAGCGCAAAGCTGTTGGGCGGGATGATGCAGACATCGCCCTTGAAGTCCACGAAGCTCTTCTCGTCGAAGTTCTTCGGGTCGACGATGGTGCTGTTGATATTGGTGAAGATCTTGAATTCGTCGGCGCAGCGGATGTCGTAGCCGTAGCTCGAGGTGCCGTAGCTGACGATGCGGTGACCGTCTGCCGCGTGACGCACCTGCCCGGGTTCGAAGGGTTCGATCATGCCGTGCTGCTCGGCCATGCGGCGGATCCACTTGTCGCTCTTGATGCTCATGCGCGAAGGTCGCTTTCCTCGATGACGGTCACTCGCCGGCCTGGTGCCAGAAAGTCGCGGGATTGTAGGTGTTATCCCCGAGCGCCCAGCCGTTACGCACGTCACTGCTGCTCGGTGTAATGCAGTGTCGTGCCCGGGCCGGCGCACTGTGCGAGCGGCCGTGGCTGATCTCATTCGGAGCCTCCTCATGCGCATGCTGTCCACCCTCCTGCTGGCCGCCACGGTCGGCCTCCTCGCCCCCACCGCCTCGGCCAATGTCGACCCGGGCCAGGCCGCACCCGCGTTCACGCTCAAGGACCTCAGCGGCAAGGATGTGAGCCTCGCTCAGTTCAAGGGCAGGACCGTGGTACTCGAATGGAACAACCCCAAGTGCCCCTTCATCGTGAAGCACTATGCGTCGGGCAACATGCAGGATCTCCAACGCACCGCCGGCAAGGACGTCGTGTGGCTGGCCATCAACTCCACCAACCCCAAGAGTGGTGACTTCATGAGCGCCGCTGACCTGAGCAAGTGGGTCGGTGAGCAGAAGAGCCAGCCCACGGCCTACCTGATGGACCCCGACGGCAAGGTCGGCCAGGCCTATGGCGCCAAGACCACGCCTCACATGTTCGTCATCAATGCCCAGGGCACCGTGGTGTACGACGGGGCCATCGACGACAAGCGCACCGCACGCCCCGAAGACGCCAAGACCGCGAACAACTTCGTGCGTGCCGCGCTGGGCGACGTGGCTGCCGGTCGCGCAGTGGCCAACGCGACCAACCAGCCCTACGGCTGCAGCGTGAAGTACTGAACCCTGCCGTGTGCAGCGCCTGTCAGGGCGCTGCACCCACGGGGTCTGCAGCGCTCGCAGCGCGAGCGCGCCGTGCTTCTGCCACCTTGATCACGAGCCGGATGAGTTCGTCAGGCCGGAACGGCTTGCTCAGGTATTCGTCCATGCCGCCCGTGAGCGCCTTGTCGCGTTCGCCATGCATGGCGTCGGCCGTCATGGCAATGATCGGCAGGCGCCTGGTCGGCGCGGTGCTGCGCGCGGCCTCGCGCGCCTCGATCAGACGAATCGCCCGCGTGGCCTCGAATCCGTCCATGTTGGGCATGTGAATGTCCATCAACACGGCATCGAAGTGATCGGTGCCGCGCTCCACGATCTCGCGCACTGCCTGCAGACCATTGACCACCGACAGGCATTCACCCCCGGCGAGTGAAATCACGCCCTCGGCCACGGCGCGATTCACGGCATTGTCCTCGACCAACAGGATGCGATAGCCCCCCAGGTCGGCCGGCCCGTCGTCGCTGATGCCATGCGGCGCGGTCAGCGTGTCCTCTTCGGCGATGCCCATCTGCAGCTCGAACCAGAATTCGCTGCCGACGCCAGGCTCACTGCGCACCTGCAATCGGCCACCCAGACGCTCGACCAGCTGCCCGGAGATGCTCAGGCCCAGGCCCGCTCCGCCCTGGGCGCGCCGCAGGCTGCGCTCCACCTGCTCGAAAGGCTGGAAGATGCCGCCGATCTCCGAGGCTGGAATGCCGATGCCGGTGTCCTTCACCGCAAAGCGCAGACGCACCCCACCCTCTGCAAAGCCGAGCTGCTCGATCTCGATCGCCACAGAGCCGCTTGCGGTGAACTTGATGCCGTTGCCCACCAGGTTCATCAAGACCTGCCGGATGCGCAGCGCATCGGTCATCACCACCGGCAGCGTGGCGGGCCAATGGCCGTTCAGGTCCAGGCCCTTGCGATCCGCCTCGGCGCGGAAGGTCTGGCAGACCTGCTCCGCCAGTTCGCCCAGCCGTACCGGGGCGATGTCGATCGCGATCCGGCCCGACTCGCTCTTGGTGACGTCCAGCACATCATTGAGGATGGCCAGCAGGCTCTCGGCACTCTGCTGCGCCATGGTCAGATGACGGCGCTGGTCCTCGCGCAAGGGGCCGGCCAGCACCAGCCCCGTCATGCCGATCACGCCATTGAGCGGCGTGCGCACCTCGTGGCTCATCTGCGCGAGGAATGCGGTCTTGGCCAGCGTGGCTTCCTCGGCGGCATTGCGTGCCTCCGACAGGGCGCTCTGCGTGCGGCGATGCCGCTCGGCCTCCTCGCGCAGCGCATCGTTCTGGGCCACGAGCTGCGTGTTCAGGCGCTCCTGGTTGGCAGCGGCCTGCTCGCGTTCCAGACGTAGACGGACCGACTGGACCAGAACACCGTTCATGTATCCGGCTGAACGATGCAGCACAAAGGCGAGGAAGGCCGTAAGCGCAGCGAGGCTCCAGCCGAGTTCACCACCGAGCACGACAAATCCGGTACCGACCGGGGCCAGCACGGCGAGCATGAACCACTGGTACACCTTGGCATCCGCGGCAAGCATGGCCAGCCCGCCGGCAGACAATCCGATCAGCAGCGTCATGACTGCGAGCTTGGTGGTGAGGTCTGCCCAGACCACCGCGGCAATACCCAGCAGACACCAGAGCAGTGCGTTGACGAAGACGCCGAGTCGCAGGTGTGCGAGCCACTGTGCACTGGGCTTGCTCTGAGGAGCACGTCGGTACTGCAGCATGCGCCAGCTTCGCCAGACGGTGTTGCCCAGGGCGAACATCAGCCAGCAGAGGATGAGTGTCGGGGGAACCGTGTTGCGCAGCAGCCAGGCAAACAGCACTGCAGCCAGCACAACGGCCAGCTGACCGAGCGGCGCGCCTTGATAAAGCATGCGGACCAGTTCGGCATCGAGCCGTTGGCCGGGTTCGTGCTCCAACTGCGCAGACATGGCCCCTCCACGTCGGTGTCGACCAGGCGCTGCAGCCGCTCGGGGGCACGAACGCGCGGTCGACAAGTGCAATCGATGTTAGCCCCGTGATCTCAGCGCACAAGCCCCGGCGGCAGCGGCGTCATTGACGCCCGGACATCGAGGAACAGGCGCTCAGCGCTGCGGGCCGGACCACTGAATGTCGAGACGGGCTGCACGCGGCCCTGCAGCGGGCGGCGCGCTGGGTACCCACACCGCCCGCAGGGTCTGTGCAGGCAGCTTGCGTCCGTTGCTGGTGCCCTGGCTGTTCCAGCGCACCGTGCCACGCTCGATCGTCAAGCGCGGGGTCACGCCAGGCTCGATGAAGTCCTCGCGATCGAAGAACAGCTCGCCGCGCGTGGCGAGCTGTTCGGGCAGGCTGAGCCTCACATCGATTCCGCGGCCATCCGCCTCAAGGCGTGCCTGACCCGAAGCGCCCTCGACCGGACGCGGCAGACGCGCGCGTGCATCGACAAACCGTGCTGCATTGCGACCTGGTGTGGGCGCAGTGTCGCGTACCGGCAGCTCGATCAGGAGTTCGGCCGCTTCGGGAATGCAGGACTCCTTGCAGACCAGCCAGTCGGCCGCGAGGCGGATGCTCAGCCGTGTCCCGGGCTTGAGCCGCCGGTCGGGGAACGCCAGCACCGGCAGCAGATGCAGGCCTTCATAGCCATAGGAGGCCAGCCGTCCGACGGGATAGCGGTAGGGGTGCGGCCACTCGATTTCGCCCACGCGCAGGCCAGTTGGCAAGGTCCAGCTGAAGGTCGGCGGGATGCCGGCGTCGCCCGGGTTCTTCCAGTAGGTGTGCCACTTCTCGTCATGCAGCATCGACAGGCCCAGCCAGAAGGGGCGCCCCGGCTGCACGCTCTCGACCTCGGCCATCAGCTCGACGGCCACATGGCCCGGCTTGGCACGTGGACCGGGCGCAGCGCTCTGGGCATGCACCCGGCCCAGTGGCAGGACAGCCGCGCTGCCTGCAGCCAGGACAAGATGCCGGCGAACGGGGTCGAACACGGTGGCGGCGGCCATGCCTCAGAGCTCCGCAGACTGGGTTCGAACCAGCACGGCGTACCGGCCGTTCTGTGCCATCAGGCTGTCGTGCGTGCCCTGCTCCACCACCTGACCTTCGTCGATCAACACGATCCAGTCGGCATCGCGTGCCGCACCCAGGCGGTGCGTCACGGTCAGGGTCGTGCGGTTCCTGGTGAGCCGCAATAGAGCCTGCTGTACCGCCGCCTGCGACTCGGCGTCCAGCGCCGAGGTCGGTTCATCGAGCAGCAGGATCGGCGCGTCCTTCAGGAAGGCCCGCGCAATGGCCACGCGCTGGCGCTGCCCGCCCGACAGCTGCCCGCCGCGCTCGCCCACCATCAGGTTCCAGCTCTGCGGCTGGCCGTCCAGCCAGGCCGCGAGCGCCGCGTCCTGCACTGCCGTGCGCAACTGCTCCTCGCGCGCGCCCCATGAGCCGTACTCGACGTTTTCGCGCACCGAGTCATCAAACAGGAAGGGCTCCTGGCCGACATAGGCAATGCGTTCGCGCAGCGCAGCCGGGGCCAGCTGCGCCACGTCCACGCCATCGACGAGCACGCGGCCGCTGGTCGGCGGCAGCAGGCCGGCAATCAGCTTGATGAGCGTGGATTTACCGCTGCCCGAAGGGCCGACGATGGCCGTGTGCTTGCCCGCGGCCAGGGTGAGGTCCAGCCCCTGCAGGGCGGCACTGTCGCGGCCCTCGTACTGCACGCGCACCTGCTCGAAGCGGATCTCGCCATGCACCGGCGCGGGCAGTGCGAGTCCTTCGCGACGCTCCAGAGGCGCGTCGAGCAGGCCGGCCAGACCATCCAGGCCCGCGGCGATCTTCTGCGAGATGCCCGGCATCTGTGCCAGGCGACGCAGGGGCTGCAGCAGCAGAAGCACGCTGGCGAAGTAGGAGGCGAACTCGCCCGCACTCATCGCACCCTGGCTGCCGCGCCACAGGGCGGCCGCGATGATGGCCGCCACGCCGAGGCTGGCCACGGTCTGGCTGACCGGCACGGTGGAGGACTGTGCAATCGCCACCCGCACCGACAGGCTGCGCATGCGGCCCTGCGCAGCGTCGTAGCGGCGCGCCTCGTGGTCTTCGCCGCGATAGATCTTGATCAGGCGCTCGGCGTCGAAGGCTTCCTGGATGCGGCGCGCGAGCTTGCCCGTGGCTTCCTGGTAGTCCACACCCAGCCGGCGCAGGCGCTTGCCGAAATAGCGGTTCACGGCCGCCAGCACCGGTGCCACCACCAGAATGAGCAGGGTGAGCTGCCAGTCCACGTACAGCAGATAGGCCGCCAGGCCGATGGCCGCCAGACTGTCGCGCACGCCGATGGCGAACAGCTCCGACACGCCGCCCGAGACGTTCTGCGCATCCACGAGAAAACGGGAGAGGATCTGGCCCGATGTATTGCGCTCGTAGAACTCGCCTGGCAGGTGCAGCAGGCGGCTGAACAGATGAGAGCGCAGACCGAACAGGGTGTCATTCGAGACCCGCTGGCCGAAGTAGGTGGAGCCGAAGATGGCCACGCCGCGCGCCAGCATGATGCCGATGAACACCAGCGGCGCCAGCCAGAGGATGCTCGCATCCCGCTCGGTGAAGCCGCGGTCGATCATAGGCTGCATCAGGTAGGTCATCATGACGCCGGTGGCGGCCTCCAGGCTCAGGAAGGCCGCCATGGCCAGCAGCATCGCGCGGTGCGGCGCCACGAAGGGCCACAGCCGCGCACGCAGCAGACCGTAGGTGGATTGCTTGCTGCCGCTCATGCACGCGGCTCCGCCCAGGCCTGCAGGCGCTCGAGCACCTGGCTGCTTACGATCTCGCGGATGCAGTGGCAGTCGCGCGTGCGGCGACAATCCTCGCAGGTCGGCCGGTCGATGCACAGCACTTCGGCCTGGCGCCCCATCGGGCCCCAGCGCACGGGAGAAAAGCCGCGCCCGGGGCCGTGCAGCGCGAGCGTGTGGCGGCCCAGGGCCGCCCCGAGATGGACCGGGCCGGTACTGGCGCCCAGCACCCCATCCGCCAGACCGATCACGGCGGCCAGTTGCGCCAGCGTCAGTGTGCCCAGCTCAGCCACGACATGCGGCAGGCTCAGCAGCGCAGGGCACTGCGTCCTGATCTGCTCGCCCTCGGTCGCGGAACCATGCACAACCACGAGGAATCGTGAAGGGTCCAGCTGCTTGACCACCTCCAGATAGCGTTCGAGCGGCCAGGCCGGCGCGCTGCCGCCGGTGAGCGGCTGCAGCAGCAGCTTGAAGCGGGCATCGCCCACCCAGGCCGGAAGCACCTGGGTGCGGTCGGCGGTCTTGAGGCGGTACAGATCGGCCGCATTGAAGGGCCCCTGCTGGTAGGTGATGCCCAGCGGTTCGAGCAGACGCATGGTCTGCTCGATCTCGTGCATGCGCGTGTGGTTGGCGGCACGCGGCACGTTGTGTGTGGGCAGCAGGAAGCGCGCGAGCCCGCGGAAGGTGCCGATGCGCATGGGCACACCGGCCGCTTTCGCGGCTTTGGCCAGCACGGCGTCCGCATGGAAGAAGATGGCGCAGTCCGCGCGGAGCTGGCGGAAGTCGGCGCTCTCGCTCGTCAGCACAGCGTCCACCTGTGCAGCGAGGCTGGCGAGCGGCGCGAGCGGCGCCCGCACGACCAGGGTGATGCGGCAGCGCGGCCAGTTCTGGCGCAACACCGTCAGCGCGGGCAGCGTGCACAGCAAGTCGCCGATCCGGTCAGTGCGCACCGCCACGAAATGCGGCGTGTCGGTGGGGAAGGCGTGAAGAGGCATGCGCTGCGCTTTCGGTGCGAGCCGGTGGGATGCGCGGCGCGTGGGCCTTGCAAGGACTCGCAAGCAGAATGGAGTGCAAATCTTACAATCGCGGTTTTCGCTCGACGGATCGTTTCGTCGGGCACACCGCCCACACCGTCGCACGAGGCGCAGCGCCAGCCATGTTGTCCAACGAAGCTTCTGCACGAAGCCGCCGGCCCCCGCGGCCACTGATCGTGCGCATCCGCAACTGGATCGGTGATGTGGTGCTGGGGCTTCCCGCCCTGACCGCGCTGGAGGCCGAGGGCTACGACCTGATTCTGGTGGGCAAGCGTTGGGCGGCTCATCTGCTGGCCGGCTATGGGTGGCCGGTGCACGCCAAGCCCGGCAAGCTGGGCGAGACCGTCGCGCTGTACAAGCGCCTGCGCGCAGAGTGCCGCGCCATCGACCCCGCCTTTGATTCACGCTTGAATGCGGTGACCCTGGCGACGAGCTTTTCCAGCGCGCTGGAATTCCGCCTCGCAGGCCTGAAGGGCCTGGGCTACGCCACCGAGGCGCGCAGCGTCCTGCTCAAGCGCACCCTGCCGATCGTGCATGGCGGCCACGCGCTTGTGAGCTACTACGAACTGACCCAGGCGCTGTGCAGCCGCAAGGCGCCGCCACCGGATGAAATTGCCTTCAAGCTCGCGCCGCGCCACCGCGAGGACGCCGCCGCGCTGCTGGCCGCGGCCGGCATCACGCAGCCCTACGTGCTGATCTGCCCCTTTGCCGGCGGCACCTTCGAGAAGCTGGACAAGCGCTGGCCGGCCTTTGCGGACTACACCCGCGAACTGGCCGCCTGGTGCGGCGCGCAGGGCCTGCGGCTGATCATCGTCCCGGGTCCGGGTGAAGACGCCGTGGCGCGCAGCGACTTTGCCGCTGCAACACCGATCCTCGGCGCCGGCATGGGCGCGTACAACGGGCTGCTGGACGGGGCAGCACTGGTGGTCTCCAACGACACCGGTCCCGGCCACATTGCTGCCGCGCTGGGCCGGCCCACCCTGTCCGTGCTTGGGCCGACCAAGCCGGAGCAGTGGGGGGTGTGGGGCGGTGCGGCGACGATCCTGCGCGGCGGCGCAGACGGCGCGCTGTGGCCGAGCGCGGCCGACGTCATGGGCAGCACGCGGCGCATGCTCGGGCGCGACGCATCGCCCACCCATTAAGCGTCAATTTCGGCCGAAAGAATTCGCTGCCGAAAAACTGCCAAGACGCCCATCAGACAAGCGATAACCGGCGGTTGATTAAATTTATTTCAACCGTTTTCGGCCGTATTCTTTGCGGCTCCGTGTGCGGCATTGTCCGCGGCCTGAGCCTCGAGCCAGGCCTTGGGGCCTGCGGGCTCGGCATAGTCGAACACGCCGACACTCAGATGCCAGACTGCGCCCTCGGGCCGACGCTGCAGATTGTCCTGGCGGCGGGCGGTGATCTCGGCATTGAAGGTGTTGAGCACCTCGTCAACCCGCGCCCGCATGCGGGCACGCAGCTCGCTGACGTCGTCTTCGGTGAGGTCACTGTCATACACCACGCGCGAGAAATGCTCGTCGGCATCCAGCACGCGGCGCGTGAACGCCTCTGCGTGGTGGGCCAGGTGCAGGCTCATGATCCACGCCTGGTCCGCCGCCGGACGATGCAGGCCGGCGGTGCTGGCGTGCAGATGCACCTGGTCGCGCTCGTCCAGGCTCACTGCCCCCACCCGCAGCATCTCGTCGAGCACGGTGCGCGGCCGAACATCTCGCCGGATGGACCGCACCAGGCTTTCGAAGCTCGCCTCGCTGCTGCCGCTGGCTAGGCGCGGCAAGGGGCGGGGCACCCCCTGGGCATCGGTGTAGGGGTGGCCGCTGCTCCAGACTTCCATGACGCGCGACCAGATGCTCGGCGGTGCGGGTGCTTCGTCAGGCCCATGGGGCAGCGCCCGCAGGCGCTTGACCTCGGCGCGATGCACACCGGTCAGCACACTCACCCGGCTGTCATTGGGCGCCTCACCCTCGATCCCGAAATGCGTCACGGCCTGATCCACGTAGAGCGCCTTGAGCATCGACGCCAGCGGCCCGTACTGCACCCCGCGGGCGATCATCATGCGGACCAGCGGTGCGAGGACCTCGGACATCGCCTTGAGATGGGCCTGGGCGACCTGCGCGTCGGCCACTTCGGGGCCGGGCGCATCCGCCGGGGTGTGAGACGGAAGCGATGACACGGTAGGACGTTGACGAGCCATGGGTGCATGAACCTGTTGGAAGCACTGGGCGATGCTTGGTGGTCAACATCGCAACGACGGGCCTTGAATTTGTGTGAAAGTTTTGCACGTCTTGACGTGTAAAACTTTCACACCTTAGCCTTGTCGGCGTGTAAACGTTTTACACACAGCCGGTCCCGCGACCGTCGGTCCGACACCGGCTCGCAACCTCAGCTCGAATGGAAGGACATCCCATGCACTTCAAGCGCACGCCCCTCGTCGTCTTCGCCCTCGGTCTGGCCCTGGGCAGCATCGGCGCCGCACAGGCACAAACCACGACGACCAGTACGCCACAGCGCGGCAGCCTGACCAACTTCACGTTCAATCCTGCGACCGTCACACAAGTGATCATCGACTGGAGCAAGGTGATCTTCGTGTCGGCAAGCTCGATTCCGTCCGCGCCTTCCGGTTCGTCCAGCAGCTCGGGCAGCAGCAGCGCTTCGTCGAGCTCCTCGTCGTCCTACGCCTCGGCCTCGAGCTTCAGCTACAGCGGACCCAACGGCGTATTCACCAGCGCCAGCACCTCGGGCAACGCCACCGCGACGGCCACGGCCACCAATGGCACCACCAGCTCCTGCACCCGCTCGGTCAATGGGGTGACCACCAGCTGCTGACCGTCACACAGATCGCGGCGGTTCAGCGGTCTCGTCATGCCCAGGTCCCCCTCTCCTGCGCATGGCGAGCCGCTGTTTCGCTGCGGCTGGCTTCACGGCCGGAAGACCGGATCGCTCAGCCGTATTCGACATCCAGCGCCAGGCCCAGACTCTTGGCGGCGGCCACGAGCGCGGCATCCGGCTTGAGCTTCCAGTCGTCGGGCAGACGCATCTCGCACAGACCGCTGGCGGCACGTACGTCCAGGCGCACCGGGCACCCGGCAGGGCTGCGGAAGGGTTCGATGGCGCGCTTGAGTTGCGCCATGGGTACGCCGGCCTGGATGCCGCGGATCACGATGCCGCTGGCCCGCGCGGCGCGCAGCTCGTCCAGTGAATAGACCTCGTTGGCGATGATGCGCACGCCGCCCGAGTAGCTGTCCTCGCTGACCTTGCCCTGGATCACGACCAGCTCGTCCACCGCCAGCAGCTTGCTGCGCTCGGCAAAGAGTTCGCCGTAGACCATGACCTCCAGCGTGGCCGTGCCGTCGTCCAGGGTGACGAAGGCCATCTTGCCGCGCTTGCCGATCTGCGTGCGCACGGCGCTGGCGATGCCGGCCAGCCACTGCGGCTCGCGCGCGGGCTCGATGTCCTCGAGCTTGCGGGGCACAAGCTTGCGCACCTCGCCCTTGTAGGCGTTGAACAGGTGGCCGGAGAAGTAGAAGCCCAGCGCCGTCTTCTCCTCGGCGAGCTGCTGCCGGTCATCGAAGCGCGGCACATCGGCCAGGCTGATCTCCTGGGCGGCCTCGACCACGTCGCCAAACAGGCTGGTCTGCGAGGCACTGGCCGCCGCAGCCTCGGCCGCCGTGAGCGCGGCCTCAAGCGAGGCCAGCAGCTGCGCGCGGTGGTTGTTGAGCGCATCGAAGGCGCCGGCCTTGATCAGGGCCTCAATCGCACGGCGGTTGACCACCTTCTTGTCGATGCGGCGGCAGAAGTCGAACAGGTCCTTGAAGGGGCCGTTGGCCGTGCGCTCGGCCACGATGGCCTCGATCGCGCTCTGCCCGGTGCCCTTGACCGCGCCCAGGCCGTAGCGGATGGTGCGCGTGGGCTTGCCCTTGGCATGGTGCTCGTCGGGCACGGGCACGAAGCGGTACTGCGACAGGTTGATATCCGGGCCAAGCACGGTCACCTTCTGCGCCAGGGTGTCGGCATGGAAGATCATCACCTTGTCGGTGGCGTCCATGTCGGCACTCATGGTGGCGGCCATGAACTCGGCCGGGTAGTGGCACTTGAGCCAGGCGGTCTGGTAGCCGATCACGGCATAGGCGGCGGAGTGCGACTTGTTGAAGCCGTAGTCCGCGAACTTCTCCATCAGGTTGAAGAGCTCGGTGGCCAGCTCGGGCTTCACACCGCGCTCGGTGGCGCCGGTGACGAAGATGTCCCGCTGCTTGTCCATCTCCTCCTTCTTCTTCTTGCCCATGGCGCGGCGCAGCAGGTCGGCGCCGCCCAGGGTGTAGCCGGCGAGCACCTGGGCCACGAGCATCACCTGCTCCTGGTAGACGATCACGCCGTAGGTGCTCTTGAGCACCGGCTCGAGCTTCTCGTGGAAGTACCACTCCATCTTGCCGCGGCCGGTCTGGGTCTGCTCCTTCTTGCGGGCGATGAAGTCGTCCACCATGCCCGAACCCAGCGGGCCGGGGCGGTTCAGGGCGTTGAGCGCGACGATGTCCTCGAACACCGTGGGCTTGAGCTTCTTGCAGAGGTCCCGCGCGGAGCGGCTTTCCATCTGGAACACCGCGGTGGTGTTGCCGTCGGCAAAGAGCTTGTAGGTGGCCTTGTCGTCAAACGCAGCGAGGTCGTCCAGCGTGAACTCGCGCCGGTCCGCGTTCATCTGCCGCACGTACTGCACGGCCAGTTCAAGAATGGTGAGGTTGCGCAGGCCCAGGAAGTCGAACTTCACCAGGCCCACGGCTTCCACGTCGTCCTTGTCGAACTGGCTGACCGCGCTGTCCTCGCTGCCTTCGGCGCAGTACAGCGGGCAGAAGTCGGTGAGCTTGCCCGGGGCGATCAGCACGCCGCCGGCGTGCATGCCCACACTGCGCGTCACGCCTTCGAGGGGGCGGGCCAGCTCGATGATCTCGCGGGCCTCTTCCTCGTTCTCCACGCGCTCCTTGAAGGTGGGCTCCTCCTCGAGCGCACGCTTGAGGTCCCAGGGGTCGGTCGGCTGGTGCGGGATGAGCTTGGACAGGCCGTCGCAGTACTTGTAGGGCAGATCAAGCACCCGGCCCACGTCGCGGATCACGGCCTTGGCGCCCAGGGTGCCGAAGGTGGCGATCTGGCTGACGCTCTCGCTGCCGTAGCGGCGCTTGACGTAGTCGATCACGCGGTCGCGGTTGTCCTGGCAGAAGTCGATGTCGAAGTCGGGCATCGACACGCGCTCCGGATTCAGGAAGCGCTCGAACAGCAGGTCGTAGGGCAGCGGATCAAGATCCGTGATGCCCAAGGCATAGGCCACAAGCGACCCGGCACCCGAACCCCGGCCCGGGCCCACGGGCACGCCGTTTTCCTTGCCCCAGTTGATGAAGTCCTGAACGATCAGGAAGTAGCCAGGGAAGCCCATCTTGATGATGGTGTCGCACTCGATCTTCAGGCGGGCCTCGTACTCCGGCCGCTTGGCCTCACGCTGGTCAGCATCCGGATAGCGCTGGACCAGACGCTTCTCCAGTCCTTCCTTGCTCAGGTGGACGAGATAGTCGTCCAGGGTCATGCCATCCGGCGTGGGGAACAGCGGCAGCTTGGGCTTGCCCAGCTCCAGGGCCAGATTGCAGGCCTGGGCGATGGCCACGCTGTTGGCCAGGGCCTGCGGCATGTCGGCAAAGAACTCGGCCATCTCGGCCTGGCGCTTGAAATACTGGTGCTCCGTGAAGCGCTTCACACGCCGCGGATTGCCGAGGATCTCGCCCTCGGCAATGCAGACCCGCGCCTCGTGGGCCCGGAAGTCGCCCGGTGCGATGAACTCGACCGGATGCGTGGCCACCACCGGCAGGCTCAGCTGCGCGGCCAGCTGGGCCGCGGCCTGCGTGTATTGGTCAGCCGCGGGCGTACCGTCTCGCTGCAGTTCAATGAAATAGCGGCCGGGAAAGCGTGCCGCCCAGGCCCGGGCCACGCCGGCGGCATCGCCCTGGGCCTGCAGCACACGGGCCAGCTCGCCGTGCATGCCGCCCGACAGGCAGATCAGCCCCGATGCCGACTCTGGCGTGAGCCAGTCGGCCTGCAGCTCGGGCCGGCCGCGGTACTGGTTGGTGAGAAAGGCGCGCGTCAGCAGCTCGCTCAACTGCAGGTAGCCGGTGCGGTCTCGCGCCAGAAGCAGCACACGGTGCGCGCTGTCGCGGTCCTTGGGATTGGTAATGGCGACATCGACGCCGGCGATCGGCTTGACGCCCTTGCCGCGGGCGGCCTTGTAGAACTTCACCAGCCCGAACAGGTTGCCCGCATCGGTCACGGCCACGGCGCCCATGCCATCGGCCTTGGCGGCCTTGACCAGGTCATCGATCCGGGTCAGCCCGTCGGTGATCGAGAACTCGGTGTGGACGCGTAGGTGGACGAAGCTGGGCTGGGACATGAAGTGGTCGCAGGAGGGGCGGCAGCGCGAATCGGAGCGAAACCTTAGCAGCTTGCAATGCGGCGCCGCGAAAGCCGCGCCAGTGCTTGATCAGACCAGATGCCAGCTCTGCACGTGCGCGCTTGACAAGGCCGTTCGCAATGCATCGCGGCGGCTTGCGTCGGCGTAGTCAGCCAGGTCCACAAGCTCGCCAAGCTTGAAGAAGCCCCGGGCCAGGCGCGGATCGTCATACTCGTAGCCGAAGAAGCGCCAGCCGCCTCGGCGGGCATGGAACTGGCGCATGGCGGCGTCGCGCGCCGGCCAGTCCTCGGGCTCCGAGAACACCAGACCGCAGGTGGCATTGAACTCGTGCTGCGCCTTGAAGTGGTGCACGGGGCAGAGGTAGTCCTGGGCATCGAACATCTCCAGGAAGTGTCGCCCCACATAGACATAGTGCAGATGCAGGTTGCCGAAGCGCAGCTCGGGCGAGAAACAGTGCATCTCATCGACCGGAATCTGGCCCATGCGGCCGTAGACCTCAGGGATGTGATTGAAGTCCAGATTGAACAGGTACTGGCGCCGCCCTCCATAGACATTGCCCAGTTCGTACTCCAGCCAGTGGATCGCGAGGTTCATCTCATGCGCCGTGTCGTACAGCTCGGGCACATAGCGCTGCCGGAAGAACTCGGGAAAGTTCAGGTGCAGGCGGTTCAGCGCGGCCTGCCAGGTGCTCGCGTCCAGCGGGTCGAGCACGAGGCCCAGTTGCCGTGCCGCACGCTGCAGGCGGGCCAATGCATCCAGCACCTGCGCCGCGTGCGCGAATCCATGCCGGTGGTTCAGGTCGGAGCGCACCAGCCAGTCGGGCTGCATCTGCGCCATCAGCGCCAGCCAGGTTCGGGCGGTCTGCGTGTCCTTGAGCTGGTAGCGCAGGCACAGCCCGGTGCTCATGCGCAGCTCGAAGACGGGCAGCCTGCCGGTGATGATCGGCAGCGCAGGTGCAAGCGCCGGCTCCTGGACGGTGGCGGTCTGCAGGCGGGCGGGCGCTGGGTGCTCAGTCACGCCAGCTACCGTAGCAGGGTGGACCGCGGCCCGCCATCGGCAGCACATCGAACTCCTACAATTCGCGCATGGCCTCCATCCTGAACATCGCCGCCTACCACTTCACCGCCATCGAAGCACCCGCGGCGGTGGCGCAGCAGCTGCGCGAGTGTGCCGAGGCACGCGGCCTGCTGGGCACGGTACTCGTGGCGCCCGAGGGTGTGAACCTGTTCCTGGCGGGCGATGCCGCGGCGCTGCGCGGCTTTCTCGCGCAGGTACGCGCCCTGCCCGGCTGCAGCGCACTGACGGTCAAGGAAAGCTGGTCGGAGCACGTGCCCTTCCGGCGGCTGAAGGTGCGCGTCGAGCGCGAGATCATCACCTTCGATCCGAGCATCAACCCTGCACAGGACGTGGCACCGGCCGTGGCGCCGGAGGTGCTGGCCCGCTGGATCGAGCAGGGCCACGACGACGCCGGCCGCGAACTGGTGCTGCTCGACACGCGCAATGAGGAAGAAGTCGCCATCGGCACCTTTGCCGGCGCGGTGAATCCGCACATCCGCAAGTTCACCGAGCTGCCCGAGGCCGTGCTCGACCACCGCGAGGACTGGGCCGACAAAACGGTGGTGGGCTTTTGCACCGGCGGTGTGCGCTGCGAGAAGTTCATGCCCTGGATGCAGCGCCAGGGCTTTGCGCATGTGGCGCAGATCGAGGGCGGCATCCTCAACTACTTCGAGAAGACCGGCGGCAAGCACTGGACCGGCGCCTGCTTCGTGTTCGACGAACGCGTCGGCCTGAAGCCGGACCTCACGCCGCTGGTGGACGCACCGGCGGACGGCCGCGTCTGAACCCAGCCGTGTCTGAACCCGGCCTCAGGCGCCAGGCTGCTCGCCGTTCTCAGCCTGCGCCTCGCTGATCAGCAGCTGTGCGGCCGTGGGCGGCGGCACGACCTCGGGCGGCACGACACCATGCTCCAGGGCCCAGAGCGCCTGCCCGACCTGATCCACCAGCCCGTCTTCCTCGACGGCCTGCACCTCGGTCTCTGGCTGGGCGGCCAGGGCCTGGGCCTCCAGCTCCGCATCGCTGATGGGCGGCGCGTCCTGCGCAATGGCCTGCTCCGGCGGCAGCACGGGCGCAACCACGGTCGGCGGCTCCAGCCAGTCCGGCGGCGTGATGCGCTGCGGGTCGATCAGGTGCGAAGCGTCCTCCGAGGCCACGCCATGCTCCATGGCCCAGACGACACGGCCGACTTCATTGCCCAGAGGCTCGGCGGTCTCGGGCTCGGCCCGCCCGGAGGGTTCAGGAGCATCGGCAGCCGCAGCGGCCAGGGCCTGCCGCGCGAGCTCCTCGTCGCTGATGGGCACGGCCGCCGCCTGCAGGATGGCCGCCACCTCGGCGGGGTCTTCAGACGCCTGGAGGCGGCCGGCGTGGGGTGGGGTATTCGAGGCGGTCACGTGTGTCTCCTGCAATCTGCATGCCCCTGAAACTAGGCCGATTGCACGCGCCCTGCAAGCCCGTAAAGCAAACGCCCGCGAACCGGTCGCGGGCGTTTGCGGCAGCGCACCGGCCAGGGGCCGGCGCGGGCGGGTCGATCAGGCCTTCTTCCAGCGTGCAGCGGTCTCGGCCACGCGCTTGCCGAAGAGCTCGGCCGTCAT
Organism: Burkholderiales bacterium; assembly: GCA_027484405.1. Taxonomy (GTDB): domain Bacteria; phylum Pseudomonadota; class Gammaproteobacteria; order Burkholderiales; family Burkholderiaceae_C; genus Piscinibacterium. The sequence continues at coordinate 33,449 of JAIXTA010000110.1, read as the reverse complement.
CAGGTCGCCTTCGCTCATGGCCTCTGCGCCCTTGTCGGACGGCGAGATCGCCATGGCGCCCGTGAAGCTGCCGACGTTGTTGATGTCGGACCGGGTGGCGCCGGAGTGGTTGGCAGGCATCAGGCCGGTGCCCACCCAGAGCATGCTGTGCTGCATGGCCAGCGTGACGAGGTAGGTCAGGGTCGAGCCCTTGTCACCGTTCATGCTGGCGCTGTTGGTGAAGCCGGCGGCGATCTTGTCCTTCCAGCCCTGGCCGAACCAGACCTTGCTGGAGGCATCAGCGAACTTCTTGAACTGCCAGCTCACGGTGCCCATGTAGGTCGGCGAACCCATGATGATGGCGTCGGCCGCGGCCAGCTTGTCCCAGCTGCCCTCAGGCACATTGCCCTCGGCATCGATGGCAATGAGTTCGGCACCCGCGCCCTTGGCCACGCGCTCGGCCATGTGCTTGGTGTGGCCGTAGCCGGAGTGATAGACAACGATGACTTTGCTCATGAGAAGGTCCTTCTTTGGAGGTGACTGGATGATGGAGATCGATCGATCGGGTTCTGGGCGGGCCTGACAGCCCTAGAAAGACGCGGCAAGCGAACCCATGTCGCCGCGGTAGAAGCGTGTGGCGTAGGCGGCAATGTCCTGCGCGCTGTTGCCCACGAAGGGGCCCTTGGGGTAGATCGGCTCGCCGATCGGGCGGCCCGCCAGCAGCACGCCGCGCGCACCGGTGGGTCCAGCCTGAAGCAAAACAGTGCTGCCATCACGCTCGAACACGAGCGCGCCGGGTGCCGGCAGCGCCTGCTCGCCGACGGCCAGTTCGCCCTGTATCAGGATAAAGAACGCGTTCTTGGCGGCATCGACCTCGAATTGCACACTGGCGCCCGCGGCCAGGCGCAGATCGATCATGTCGCCCTGCGTGAGCCAGCGCGCATCGGCCGTGATGGGCGAGCGCAGCAAGGCGCCTTGCCAGTGCAGCTCGCCGGCCATGACCGTGCCCTGCACGCCCTCCGCCTGCAGGGTGGGCATGGTCTCGCGCCGGACGTGGAAGGCGGCCGGCGGCGCCTGCTTGTGCGCCCGGGCGAGATTCACGAAGACCTGCAGGCCGCGCGCCGCACGCCCGGGCTCGGCGGGAATCTCCTCATGGATCATGCCGCTGCCCGCCTGGGTCCAGTGCAGGTCGCCGGGGCGGATCTCGCTGAAGTCGCCGAGCGAGTCGCGGTTGATGAAGCCGCCCTCGGCATCGTCGAACATGAGCGTCACGGCGCTCATGCCGGCATGCGGATGCGGCGGAAAGTAGGGCTGCGGCATGGTGAACGCGTCGACGCCGATGAAGGGGTCGAGCAAATGCAGGTCGCGCGGATGCAGCATGTAGGCGCCGCTGGCCGCATCGAAGGCGTGCCAGGGCATGGGAATGAAGGTCTTGATGCTGCGGGTCATGATGTGTGCTCCCGGGGCTGCGGTACACGTGTGCCGCAGCCCCTTGTCGGCCACGCTCAGGCGGCCAGGTCAAACACCAGCACTTCGGCGTCCTTGCCGCGCTCGAGCACCAGGCGTTTGCTGTCCTCGGCCACGCGCCACATGGCGGCATCACCCGCGTTGAGCACGGCGTCGTTTACAGCCACCTCGCCGCGCACCACGTGCACGTAGGTGTGGCGACCCGGCACGAGATCAAGGCTCGCGCGTTCCGGCCCGTCGATCAGGCCGGCGTACAGGCGCGCATCGGCATTGGCCGTGACCGAGCCGGCCGCGCCGTCCGGCGACACCACCAGGCGCAGCTGGCCGCGCTTCTCGGCGCTGGCGAAGGCCTTCTGCTCGTAGCTGGGTGCAATGCCGGTGAACTTGGGCTCGATCCAGATCTGCAGGAAGTGCGTCTGGCCCTGGGCGTGGTTGAACTCGCTGTGCATCACGCCGCGGCCGGCGCTCATGCGCTGCACCTCGCCAGGGCGGATCACTTCCACATTGCCCATGCTGTCCTTGTGCGCCAGCTCGCCGTCCAGCACGTAGCTGATGATCTCCATGTCGCGGTGGCCGTGCGTGCCGAAGCCGCTGCCGGCGGCAATGCGGTCCTCGTTGATCACACGCAGGTTGGCAAAACCCATCCACTGCGGGTCGTAGTAATTGGCGAACGAGAAGCTGTGATAGCTCTTGAGCCAGCCATGGTTGGCCAGGCCACGCTCATTTGATCGACGAATTTGCATGATCTACTCCTGAGTCTGTTCACGCCAAGAAGGCCGTGGAACAAGCGATACTGGCAAAATAGGGGTTCCTGCGGTGGCTTCCAAGCAGCTTGAATTCGCCAAATCGTTCAAATACATTGAATGAACTTTCCTGAACACGGGGTGCATTCATGATTGATGCTGAGCTCCTGACCGTGCTTGACGCCATCACGCGCCACGGCAGCCTGGCCCAGGCGGCCCGCTCGCTGGACCGGGTGCCCTCTGCGCTGTCCTACACCGTGCGGCAGTACGAGGAGCGCCTGGACCTACTGCTGATCGACCGGCGCGGCCACCGCGCCAAGCTCACGCCGGCGGCCCAGACCATCCTCGAGAACGCCGGTCCGGTGCTGGCGCAACTGGGCGAGATTGCCCAGCGCGCCCAGACCCTGGCCAGCGGCTGGGAGCCGGAGCTGCGCATCGCCGTGGATGAGGCGCTGTGCTTCGAGCGTGTCCTGACGCTGGTGGACCGCTTCTATGCCCTGGGCATGCCCACGCGCATCACGCTGCAACCGGAGGTGCTCACCGGCACCTGGGACGCGCTGCTCGAAGGCCGGGCCGCGCTGGCGCTTGGCGCCGTCGAGGGCCTGGAGGACGCCAATCTGATGGGCAACCTGCTCAAGTGGCAGCCGCTGGGCGACATGCAGTTCGTCTTCTGCGTAGCGCCCAACCACCCGCTGGCGGCCGAGACCGCACCGATTCCCGACACACTGCTCGCTCAACACCGCAGCGTGGCGGCGGCAGACACCGCGCGGCGCCTGAACCGGGCGAGCTTCGGCATCCAGCCTCGCCAGGACGTGCTCACGGTGGCCAGCATGCAACACAAGATTGCCGCCCAGGTGCGCGGCATCGGCGTCGGTTGGCTGCCGCTGAACCACGTGCGCGGACTGCTGGCCGGCGGCCAGCTGCTGCACAAGGCGGTGCAGAGCGAACGGCCGCCGGCACGCTTCTGCACCGCATGGCGGCGCGGCGCGGAAGGCAATGCGGTGCGCTGGTTCCGGCGCCTTCTGGCCGATCCGACCGAGGCGGCCGAGCTGCTTGGTTGATGCCAGGCCACCCGGCTCAGCGGGGCGCCAGCCGAGCGCCAAGCACCTCGAGAAGCTCGCCCTGCAGGGATTCCCGCGTGAACGGCTTGGTGAGGTAGCCGTCCATCCCTGCTGCCATGCACTGCGCGCGGTGCTCGGGCAGGGCGTGCGCCGTGAGGGCAATCACCGGCATGTGCGCGCGTGAAGCCGCTCGCTCCTGGTCGCGCAGGTGCCGCACGGCCGTCAGCCCGTCCATCACGGGCATCTGCAGGTCCATGAGGACACAGTCCACCTGCGTCTGGCCCAGCAGATTCAGCGCAGTCTCGCCGTCTTCCGCCAGCAGTACGTCGTGGCCCATGCCCACCAGGAGCGCGTGACTGACCATCCGGTTGAGCGCCTGATCCTCGACCAGCAGCAGACGCAGCGCGGGCAGTTCGGTCAAGCGGTCAGCCGCGCGAGGAGGCGCCATCGGCATATCGGACGCAGGCCGCAGCGGCAGCCGGAAGCTGAAGCAGGCCCCCTGGCCCAGGGCGCTCTGCACCCGCAGCTCGCACCCCATGGCCTGGAGCAGGCGCCGCGAGATGCTCAGCCCCAGCCCGGTCCCGCCGAAGCGCTTTCCGATCGAGTCATCCGCCTGCACGAAGGGCTCGAAGATGCGCGCCATCTGTTCGTCGGTCATGCCGATGCCGGTGTCGCGCACGCTGCATTCCACGACACCCGCCTCGACGCGAAGCCCCAGGCAGATCTCCCCGCGGTCAGTGAACTTGAGTGCGTTGCCCAGCAGGTTGATGAACACCTGCCGCAGGCGTTGCGCATCTGCCCGCAGGGTTCTGGGCAAGGCTGCATCGAGATCGGCACGCAGCTCGATGCCCTTGCCTTGCGCGATGAGAGCCAGGCTCTGGACCACCTCCTGCGCCAGGCTGCCGATGTCCACGGCGTGCTCATCCAGCGTCAAGCCGCCAGCTTCGATCTTTGAATAGTCCAGCACGTCATCAATCACGCCCAGCAGATGCTGACCGGACCGGCGCGCAATATCGACCAGCCGGCGCTGCTCGTCGTTCAGTGCCATCGCAGACAGCAGCGCCAGCGAACCCAGAACGCCGTGCATCGGCGTCCGGAGTTCATGGCTCATGTTGGCGAGAAAGGCGTCCTTGGCCCGATTGGCCTGGTCTGCCCGCTGGCGCGCAGCCTCGAGCTCCGCCTCGCGGCGGCGTGCGGCGGTGACGTCACGCGAAACCACGAGCATCTGCTCGCGACCGAGCGCGTCCTTCATCGGAATGCGGGTGGCCTCGACAATGGACGCGCTGCCGTCCAGACGGACATAGTGCTCCTCGCGCGTGACCGCCTCACCCGCGGCGCGGGCATGCGCCTCGTGGGCGGCGATCTGCTCGCGCTCGGTGTCGCTTCGTGCAAGCTCGTGGGCCTTGAGCTCGCGCAGGGTGTCAAGGCTGCGGCCCGTCCAGGTCTGGAAGGCCCGGTTGGCCATGAGGTAGCGGCCCTCAGCATCCTTGAGCACGATGAAGCTCGGATCAGCGTCGAAGATTCTCGCGAGGAGCTCGGTCTGCTCGCGCAGCGCGTCCTCGGCCTCCCTGCGCGCCGTGACATCCAGGCCAAAGCCAAGAACCCCGAAGCGTCCGTCCGCGAACTGGACTCGCACCTTGCCGGTGAACATGGTGTGCAGCTTGCCGTCTGCAAGCATGTGCCGCTCTTCGCGTTCGATCGCCTGGCCATCCGCCAGCACCTTCCGGTCGGTCGCGAGAATGCGCTCGGCGGCATCGGCGGCATACAGCTCGTGCGGCGTCTTGCCCAGCATCTCCTCCGGCGTACGCCCGAACCGGCGGGCGGCCAGTTGATTCACTAGCAGCACGCGGCCCTGCTCGTCACGCAGAAACACCCCCAAGGGCAGCACGTCCAGCAGCATGCGCAGCACGGTGGGTGCAATTTCGGCGTCGTTCGGGCTGTCCAGCGGGCGGTTGAGCGACATTCGTGCAGTATGCGCCCCTTGGCTCTCAGGAGCGACTGGCTTGGCGCGAAATCGATATCGCCCCCATACGTCCTGCATTGCAACAGGCGGGATAATGCGCGGCCCTCTGCCCTGCCCACATATGAAGTCCATCCTCGTCATCCGCTGGGGTGCCATTGGCGATCTGCTCATGACCACCCCCCTGCTTCGCACCCTGCGCCAGCGCTGGCCCGGCGTGCACATCAGCTTTGCATGTGATCACGGCTTGGCGGGCGTCGTGCACGCCACCGGACTGGTGGACGAAGTGATCGGCATCGACAAGCGCACCGAATACACCCTCACCACGCTGCCCACCCTGCGCCGCCGCCTTCGGGTGCGTCCCTACGACCTCGCACTCGATCTGCAGCCGGTCTTCCGCAGCCGTTTCCTCGCCTGGCTGAGCGGTGCGCAGCGTGTGCTGCATGTCCCGCGCGATCCGCAGTTCGGCCCTGGTCGACCGGCCCGGCGCACGGCCGCGGAGAACTTCATTGCCGTTCTGGGCCCGCTGGGCGTAGGCGGCCCCCTTGATGGGCTGCATCTGAGCTATGTGCCCGCGCAGGATGCCCAGCAACGGGCACAGACGCTGCTGGACCAGCTCGGCGTGCCCGCAGGGCGCTACGTGCTGGTCAACCCCGGGGCAAGCGCAGCAAACCGGCGCTGGCCCGCCGATCACCTCCGGCAGACACTCAGGGAACTGCGCAGCCGCCATCCGGACCTCGCGGTCCTGCTGCTTGGCGGCCCTGGCGATATCGCGCAGTTCGAAGCAATCGATGTCCAGAGCCTGCAGGACCCGAAGATTCACGTGCTGATCGGCACAGTCGATCTGCAGACCACCGCATCCTTGATGGCGCTCTCGGCAACCACCCTGTCCACCGATACTGGCCCGATGCACATCGCAGCCGCAGTCAATGCGCCCCTGGTGGCCTTGTTCGGACCGACCTCGCCGGCACGCACCGGTCCGGCTCCTCGCGGACCGGGACTCGAGGGCCTGGCTCGCGCGCGCATGGATCCAATCACCTTGCAGGATGCGTCAACAGACCTGGCCTGTCGGCCTTGCGATCAGCGCGACTGCGCACGTGGTGATCTGGCCTGCATTCACCGAGTCTCACCACTCACGGTGGTGGACGCCGTCGCCCAGCAGTTGCGCGCCTGACCTCGGTGCATCACCGCAGGCTCAGTCCTCAGCGCGCACGACACGATTGCGGCCGTTCTGCTTGGCCACATACAGGGCCTTGTCCGCCCGGTTGATCAGCTCGCGACCGTCTTCCTGCCCGTTCCACTGCGCAACGCCGAAGCTCGCACTGACCGCGCCCACGCGTTCATAGGGCTTGCCGGCGATCTTCTGGCGAACCACCTCGGCCAGTGCCATGGCGGCATCCATGCCTGTCTCCTTGAGCAGGATGATGAACTCCTCGCCGCCGAAGCGAGCGGCGCAGTCACTGGCACGCAGCAGTTCGCGAACCCGGATGGCGGTGTGCTTCAAAACGATGTCGCCGCTGTCGTGGCCGAAGGTGTCGTTGATGCGCTTGAAGAAATCGAGGTCGAAGATGATCACGGAGACTGCCTGGCCGTTGAGACGGCTGACTGCCATCTCCTGCTCGAGCCGCTCGAAGAAGCGCCGCCGGTTGACCAGGTCCGTCAGAAAGTCCTTTGTTGCCAGATCCTCCAACTTGCGGTTCACGCGCGCCATCGGCTCAATCACGAGCAGCGAGAGCGCTGCATTGAGAACGATGAAGGCAAGCCCGAAGATCGCAACCAGCGACCAGATGAAGGTGTTGAAGCTCTGCCGCGCGCGCTCGAGCGGATACAGCATGGGCACCTTCACGATCTGCATGCCAACGGTCTCGCCCATCTTCCAGCCGAATCCGTTCTTGTCACCGTAGACACTGAGCATCGACGCAGGCGCCAAGGCCGGATCGCTGTGACAGGCCAGGCAGGCCTGGTTCCTGATCGTGATGGGACGTGCGACATACACCGCCCGGTTGATCCCTTCGCCGTGCACCCCCTTGAGCTCCTGGCGCGCGCTGTCAGCGCGGAACTCCTCGATCAGTCTGGCTTCCCAGTCGGTCGCCTTGTCGCGCGGATTGGTGGGATTGAGTACCGCCTCCTTGTAGACGTAACCCTGGTACTTGTCCGAGAGGCGACGCAGCGTCTCTGTCGCGGCAAACGCCGGCACGGTCTGAGGCAGGAACTTCTCGGCCAGAAGCGGATCCAGGTGGGGCTTGACCTGGTCGGTCGTATAGCCGCGGATGGCCAGGGCCGTCTCCATCATGAGATCGGAGTTGTGGCGCACTTCATCGAGCGCCTGGCGCTCGAGGTGACCGCTGTAATACCAGCCCGCCCCCCCGAGGCTCGCCAGAAAGGCCAGCAGCAGGATGAGGTTGAACTTCAAGCGAAGCGACATGCCGTACCTGCGCACCGTGGTGATGCGCGCCTCCCGTCTGTTTGGAATGCGCGGCACTGTAGCCGAGGGGTTGACATCGACGCGTGGCGGCCACGCGACGGCCGTGTCCCGCTGCGGTGTTGACTACTTGACCGACGCGAGTGCCCGGCGACGCTCGCGCACGCCCGCCGCAAGCGTGGCCAACAGGTTCACCGAGTCATCCCAGCCCAGACAGGCGTCCGTGATGGATTGCCCGTAGTTCAGCGACTGGCCGGGAACGAGGTCCTGCCGCCCGGGCTGGAGGTGACTTTCGACCATCAGGCCGATGATCCTGGTTTCTCCACGTGCCAGCTGCTGCGCCACGTCGGACGCCACCAGCAGCTGGTTCTCGTGCTTCTTGCTGGAGTTCGCATGGCTGCAATCGATCATCAGGCGCTGGGCCAGTCCGGCCTTGCCGATGTCCTCGCATGCGGCCTGCACGTGGGCGGCGTCGTAGTTGGGTGCCTTGCCGCCGCGCAGGATCACATGGCAGTCCTCGTTGCCGCGCGTGGCCACAATCGCGCTGTGACCGCCCTTGGTCACCGAAAGGAAGTGATGCGGATGCTGTGCCGCCTTGATGGCATCGACCGCGATCCTGACGTTGCCGTCTGTGCCGTTCTTGAAGCCGACCGGGCAGGACAACCCGCTGGCGAGCTCGCGATGCACCTGGCTCTCCGTAGTGCGTGCGCCGATCGCTCCCCAGGCGATCAGGTCGGCGATGTACTGCGGACTGATCATGTCGAGATACTCGGTCGCCGCCGGCAGACCCAACTCCGTGATGTTCACGAGCAGCTCGCGTGCCGCCCGCAGCCCCTTGTTGATCTGGAAGCTGCCATCGAGATCAGGATCGTTGATCAAACCCTTCCAGCCCACGGTGGTCCGCGGCTTCTCGAAGTACACACGCATCACGATCTCGAGATCGGCTGCATGCTTGCGCCGCTCCTCGATCAGACGGCTCGCATACTCGATGGCGGCCTTGGGGTCGTGAATCGAGCAGGGACCAATCACCACGACAAGTCGGTCGTCCTGTCCGTGCAGGATGCGGTGAATTGCGTGGCGTGAGGTCGCCACGACCTCGGCAGCGCGATCGGCGCAAGGAAACTCGCGAATGAGGTGCGAGGGCGGACTCAGTTCGTGAATGCCCGCAATGCGGACGTCATCGGTCTGGAATGGCATGGTGTCTTTCCCTCATACGGTCTTGTTGAGCTATTTGGCTGATGCAAGGGCCCGCCGGCGCTCGCGCACCCCAAGCGCCAGACAGTCAAGCGCCTGTACGGATGTCTCCCAGCCCAGGCATGCGTCAGTGATCGACTGGCCATAGGTGAGATCAGCCAGCCGCTGACCGGCGAGCAGGTCCTGCCGGCCGGCAACAAGGTGGCTCTCCACCATGGCACCCATGATGCGCATGTCGCCTGCGGCAAGTTGATCAGCGATGACCTGTGCCACCTTGAGCTGGTTCTCGTGCTGCTTGCTTGAATTGCCGTGGCTGCAGTCGATCATGAGCTTTTGCGCCAGGCCTGCCTGGGCCAGCGCCTGGGATGCCCCCTCCACACTGGCTGCGTCGTAGTTGGGGGTCTTTCCGCCACGCAGAATCACGTGGCAATCCTCGTTGCCGGCAGTCTGCACAATTGCAGAGATACCGCCCTTGGTCACACCGAGAAAGCAGTGCGGATGCTGGGCCGCCTTGATGGCGTCAGCCGCGATCTTGAGATTTCCGTCCGTGCCGTTCTTGAAGCCCAGGGCGCAGCTCATGCCGCTGGCCAGCTCGCGATGAACCTGGCTCTCAGTGGTGCGTGCACCAATCGCGCCCCAGGCGATGAGATCGCTGTAGTACTGCGGGCTGATCGGGTCCAGGAACTCGGTACCGGCCGGCATGCCAAGTGCGTTCACGTCGACCAGAAGCTCCCGCGCCAGACGAAGGCCGCGGTTCACGTCGAAGCTGCCGTCGAGCGCCGGGTCATTGATCAGCCCCTTCCAGCCTACTGTGGTCCGCGGCTTCTCGAAGTAGACACGCATCACGATTTCGAGATCGAGCGCGAGGCGCTTGCGTTCATGCATCAGGCACTGTGCATAGTCGCGTGCCGCTGCGGGGTCATGAATCGAGCAGGGCCCGATCACCACAAGCATGCGGTCATCCTGCCCATGCAGGATTCTGTGGATGGCGCGCCGTGCCGCGGCCACGGTATCGGCAGCGCTGTCGGCAAGCGGAAACTCGCGCAGCAGATGGGCGGGAGGCGTCAGCTCTCGGATCGCGGTGACGCGAATATCGTCGGTACGGGTACTCATGGGGCAAGCTCGGTTCGTTCAGTCTTGGCTAGGCAAGGAGAGTGAAGACGGGATCGAATCAGGGGCCAGCCGTGGGTACGGGCCAAAAAAAACCGCCGGGTTGTGCCCGGCGGTTTCTGAGATTCTTCGTCGCTTGTTCGCGCGTCAGCCTCTCACCGCCGGGCGGCAGAGATAAAACCAGAAAAAGAAGTACGCGCGATGAAGCATGTCTGGAATGTATCAGGCGATTGCTGCGCTGCGCAAGCGCACGTCCGGCGCCGCATTTCTGCAGGCGGGCCGACCTACGCAATCAAGCGGTGCCGCCCACGGTCATGTTCTCCATGCGCAGCGTCGGCTGGCCGACGCCGACCGGCACACTCTGGCCCTCCTTGCCGCACACGCCCACGCCGTTGTCGATCTCCAGATCGTTGCCGATCATGGTGATGTCCTTCAGACTTTCGGGGCCGCTGCCGATCAGGGTTGCACCCTTGACCGGATAGGTCAGCTTGCCGTTCTCGATCTTCCAGGCTTCGGTGCAGCTGAAGACGAACTTGCCGTTGGTGATATCCACCTGGCCGCCACCGAAGTTCTTGCAGTAGATGCCGTCGGCCACGCTCTCGATGATTTCGTCGTGGGTGTGTTTACCGGCGAGCATGTAGGTGTTGGTCATGCGCGGCATCGGCAGGTTGGCGAAGCTCTCGCGACGTGCGTTGCCGGTGATGCGATCCTTCATCAGGCGGGCGTTCTGGGTGTCTTGCATGAAGCCCTTCAGGATGCCGTCCTCGATGAGCACCGTACGCTCTGTGGCATTGCCTTCGTCGTCCACATTCAACGAGCCCCGACGGTTCGGCAGGGTGCCGTCATCAATCACGGTCACGCCCTTGGCAGCGACACGCTGGCCGAGCATGTTCGCGAAGGTGGATGAACCCTTGCGAATGAAGTCCCCCTCCAGGCCATGGCCCACAGCCTCGTGCAGCAGCACACCGGGCCAACCCGGACCGAGCACCACGGTCATCTGGCCAGCGGGCGCCGGCCGGGCGTCGAGGTTCGTGAGTGCGGAGCCGACTGCCTGACCGGCCAGTTCGTCGAGGAATGCGTCGTCAAACATGTCCATACGCCGGCGGCCCCCACCCCCGGCATAGCCGTCTTCGCGTCGACCGTCCTGCTCGACGATCACCTGAACCCCGAGACGCACCAGCGGGCGCACGTCAGCAGCCACAACCCCGTCGGTGCGCACGACCAACATCACGGTGTAATCGCCTGACAGGGAGCAGTTCACTCGCTTGACGCGCGGATCCTTGGCGCGCGCGATCCGTTCCAGCCGCTCCAGCAGTGCAACCTTCGCATTGGAGTCGAGCGCCTGGAGGGGGTCGGCCGCGGTGTAGAGATCGACGGTCTTCGGGGGCTGGTGGGGCAGCTTGACCTTGCGCGACTGCCCCGCACCGCCAATCGCTCGCACCGTACGTACAGCTTCGCGAATGGCGTGCTCGGTGATCTCGTCGGAGTACGCAAACGCCGTCTTTTCCCCGGCCACGGCGCGTACGCCCACACCCTGATCGATCGAGAAGCTGCCCGCCTTGACTTTGCCTTCCTCAAGGCTCCAGCTCTCAGACCGGGAGAACTCGAAGTACGCGTCTCCAAAGTCCACCTTGCCCTGCATGAGCTCGCCTGTCAGCGCAAGGACGCGCCCGAGCTCCAGACCGCTGGGCACCAGGAGCAGTTCAGATGCGGTGGCAAGGGGTTGGACAAATGCGTCTGCGAGTTTCATGCGTCAAGCCACTGGAGATCAGGATCAGGAATCACAAGACGCGGTGATTCAACGCGGGTAGGTCTGCCCGAACCTGTGCCAGACGGGCGGGATCCACATCGCCAATCGCCGTGCCGGCGCCTTCAGGCAGCACGCTCAGGACGTCGCCCCAAGGATCGATCAGCATGCTATGGCCCCAGGTCCGCCGACCATTTTCGTGCAAACCGCCTTGCGCGGCGGCCAGCACGTAGCACTGGTTTTCCACAGCGCGTGCACGCAGCAGCAGTTCCCAATGCGCTTTGCCTGTGGTGTGGGTGAAGGCCGCCGGGACGACGATCAGATCGAGCGGCCTGGTCTGGCCCATGGCCCGATACAGCTCGGGAAAGCGCAGGTCGTAACACACGGACAGCCCGACGCGAAGCCCTTCAATATCGACAGCCACCGGATCGCTGCCGGCACCAATCGTGCGGGATTCATCGTATTGCTCGCTGCCGCGCTGGAATCGAAACAGATGAATCTTGTCGTAGCGGCCGATGCACGCACCGGTCGCTCCATAGACAAGGCTGGTGTTCCAGACGCGGGTCCCGCTCGGGTGGCGCAGCGGAATCGTCCCTGCGATCAGGATGATCCCTGCATCGCGCGCCATGTCAGAACACGCAGCCTGGATCGGCCCTGTACCCAACGCTTCTGCATGGTCGAGCTTGTCGGTATCGCTGCATCCCATGAGACAGAAGTACTCGGGCAGCAGCACAAGCCGAGCTCCGACTGCCGCCGCCTCCTGGACAAGGCGCCGCGCCTGTTCAAGATTGCGGGCAACGTCGGGCCCGGACACCATCTGCAACGCGGCAACGCGGATCAACATGCTCATCGGTTCTGCTCCTGTACAGCAGACGCGTCGGAGATTTGTGCTGCATTCGGCTCGGCAGACTGGCCCGGCTTGGGCCGCGGCTTGACCACAGGATCGCGCCAAGTGCCCTGGAGATCAAACTCCTGGGACAGGCCCTTGTTCACCGAGTCTCGTACTGCGGCCTGTGCCAGCAGGGTGCCCAGACCCACGGCCGGGTTGATGAACAGATAGGCAAAGCTCACCGCGCCCAGGTTCAGGTCCGGGGTGACGATGATGTGCAGGTTCTGCGTCTCCCTCACCAGATCCACAACACCCGCCATGGCGACCCCGGCCTGTGCACCTCGCATCTTGAAGCTTTCGGTCTGGAGTACGCCTTTCGCCAGCGAGGCCTCCGCACGCACGGTGTCGTAGGAGAATCCCTGTGCAAAGACGTCGCGGAAATCGAACGTGAAGCGCCGCACGAGATTCTGCAGGGAAAACACGCCGAGCAGGCGCGCAACGCCTGGATCCTGCCGCAACCACTGCCCCTGGTCGAGCTCGAGCTTCAGCTGGCCATCCAGACTCGGCACGTCAAAGCTCAACGGGCTGCCGATCCAGCTCAACCTGCCGCCGAGCTCGCCGCGACCCGCTCGCATGACCCCCGGGAAGCCCAGGGCCCCGAGCAGGTTCCCGGCGTCGCGGACGTCCACCTTGAAGTCGAGCTCCATCGACCGCGACCCGCGATTCACCGGCCTGCGCCACAACCCGCTGCCGGTCAGGGTTGCCGCGGGCTGACTGAGCACCAGGCGCTCCAGCACCCAGGCATTGCCCGCACGTGCACCCTGGTTTTGCGCCAACACCTCCAGACGACCGAAGCGCCGACCGCCAAGCTCGAATTGCTCCGCCACCAGATCGATCGCGGGCAGCTCGCGCAGCCCCTGTTCGCCTGCGCCAGCGCTTTCCAGAAACTCCACCACCTGGTCACGCTCGCCCTGCGGAATGGACAGCTTTGCCAGACGCGCGGTCAGCTGCCCCAACGCGCCATCGCGCTCGTTCTGTCGCCAGGTGGCATAGCCGGAAATCTGTGGCGAATCGAGGTTGAGTTGCCAGACATCGCCCTCGCGCGTCGCCCCTGCAACAACACGTGTCAGGCGCTTGCCGCCCACCACCAACTCACGAGCCTGCAGGGCAATGAGCTTGGGGAGCATCCCGGGGCCGATGGACACCGCTGGCCCGCCCACGACGGCATCGCCGACGCCGGTGATCGCCAGCGCACGCAACTTGCGTGACCAGTCGTCGACATCCACACGGTCGAGGTTGATGATGGCGATCACGCCCGCCACATCCGGAAGGACGGCCTCGTTGTTCACGCCGATGCCGCCCCGCACGATCGCCATGCCACCCTGTGGACTGCGCTGACGCTGCAACCGCACCGCAAGGGTGCTGCCCAGTTCGACGAGCAGCTCGTCGCTGGCGGGCTGCGCAGCGGGGCGTTGAGGAACGATGCTCACCAAGAGCGGCAGAGATTCAGCGCTCTGCTTTCTCAACACGCCTGGCAGGTCAAAGCTCACCCCCTGCAGGTCACTGCGCAGCGCGACCGAAGTGGCACCCGCGCGGCTGTCCACCTGCACGCTGTAGCGGAACTGCCCGTTGGCTGCATCGATCAAGCGCATCAAGGTGGGCTCGCCGACGATCGCCTTGGCCTCGCTGACGCGCGCCAGCCCCTCACCGCGGAACTGCAAGCCACCTTCGGCCTGCGAGCCGCCGCTAAAGCTCACAGGGCCGCCATAGACCGTCGCCCGGCCATCGCGCAGCCGCAAGGTTCGCTCCGTGAAGTCCAGGGTCGCCGTGGTGTCCTCGAACACGGGCAGCGCCGCGTCGAGCCGGACGGCGTTGTTGGCCAGCTTCAAGCTGCCCTGGACCTCGGTACGCGCCGAATCGGCCATCGGGATGCTCAGGCGCAGGCGCAGGCCGGCATTGCCGGCGATCTCGGTGTTTCGGGTGAACTGCCCGATCCATCCGCTGATGGGGCTGGCGTTGACATACCGGACGAGATCCTGACCAGGCCCCTGCGTGTCGCCCGAGATGATCATCGGGCGCTGCGCCGTGGCATTCAGGTCCGGAATGAGCACCGTCACGTTGCTCAATCGAGTCTCGAGGACACGCGCACTGGCGCGGCGTACCTCCATGCGTGTGCGATCCATGACGAACTGCGCGTCAATGTCTTCAAGCGGTAGCCAGCGCTGCTCCGGGTTCGGCGTCTGGCGGACGTAGTCAAGCGCCGCATCCTGCACTCGGGCACTCACCTGGAACTCGCCGCTGCTGCGTCCCTGTGCATCGGGCGCGAAAGGAAAGTCCTTCAGATCGCCCTTGAGACGAAACTGCACGTCCCTTGCCCGTCCTGAAAGCAGCGCGTCGCGCACCCAATGCCGCGTCGCTTCCGGCAGGCGAGCCGGAAGATATCGATGTACCGCACGAAGCTCGGCTCGCGCCAGCGCGCCAGTCAGGGTCAGCTCACCCGGGCCAGATTGCCCGACCGACGGACTCCGATAGCTGGCTTTGAGGTCGCCTGCAGCATCTGCGTTGGCAAAGCGCAGCTGTGGCACCTCAACCTCCAGCCGGCCCGCGACCAGCTTCCATCGTGCCGTGGCACCAACGTCGGTCGCAGGCAGAACCGGCGCCTCGAAGACCCCGGGAAACTCCAGCACCACGCCTCGGCTGGCCAGACTGAGCTCGCCACCGGATTCCGTCGCGGCGAAGCGGCCACTTAGATTTGAGAATCCTGGCAGACCGATGATCGGCAGGGGTTTGGTCGAGGCATCGAGCTGCGCGGCCGCGGAGGCCGGCGGGTTGCTGCGCGCCAACTCCGGCGTCAGCAGTTTTGCCAGCACGCTACGGTCTGGCTGGGCGCGCAATCCAAGCCCTTCAAAATCACCGCGCGCCTTGTAGCGGGTCACAGCCTCAGGTGTGCCGGGCTGCGGTACCTGCCACTCGACGCTCAACTGCCCGACACGCCCCTGGGGCTCGAAGGCCGCCAGCGCAGAACGCACGACCGGACTGAGGGGGAGACGTTCAGACAGCTCGTGCAGCAAGGCAAGATCCAGTGCCTCCGCAGAGACCATGCCCTGGGCGCCGGCACGCTGGCTTGCAGGGACGAAGCGCTCCGCCAGGTTCATGGGTGCCGGCATGCGCCCATCGGGAAGGGTCAGGGTGAGCCCACGAACGCTGACCTCGTGGGCGAGACTCTCTGCCGCGAGCTGCCTGCCTTCGATTCGGCCGCTGAGCGCCGACAGCTCGAGCGGCGCAAGGTCTGGCGCGAACTTGAGCACCAGCCGACTGAGCTGGACATCGGCCGTGACCTGGGTGATTCGCAGCGCATCAAAGTCCACCCATCCGCGGACCGCACCCTGCCCCTGGGTCACGGTCAGCCCACCGAGCGCCGGCAGGGGAATGCGCCGCAGCACCCCAGCAATGTCTGCACGATCAAGCTGCACGAAAACCTGCCCGCGCCAGTTGCGCACGTCATCCACAGGGCGCAGCAGGCGGTGTGTGAACTGCGCACGCAGGTCGAGCGGCTCGATGCCCTTGTCGACCGGGTCGGCCTGCAGTCCGAGGCGGTGCGTCAGACCCCGGTTCTGGGCGAGCAGGTTGACGTTCTGGAAGGCAATGGGGGCGGTTCCCGCAACCTCATCCGTCCAGCGCAGTGCGCCGCCCGTCAGCGCGATCTCATGCTGTGCGAGCAGCCAACGCAGGCCCCTGCCATCTCCGTCACCGCGCGCCGGATCCAGCACGAAGCCAGCCACCTCGAACCGCCCGTCGGCACGGCGCCGCACATCCAGTGCGGGTCCGCGGACCTGAAGCCGGTGGAAAATCGGCTGCAACTTGAGCACCGACTCCCAGGCCAGCACGGCATCGACGCGCGACCACTGCATCCGCAGTTGGCCCTGTGCATCGCGCACTTCGACTTGATCGATGCTGAGTTCAGGCCAGATGCCCGCGAGCCGCGCATCGACACGCCCAAGTCGGATCTGCGCGCCGGTTGCGTCGGACAAGCGCTGCTCGATCCACGGCCGCTGTTCGTCGACACGGGGCAGCACCACGTGCCGCAGCACCAGGACCAGCACCAGAAAGCCGACATAGAGCCCCAGCAACACCCAGCCCGCGACGCACAGCCCCTTCAGACAGCCCCGCCCCAGCGCGGGGCTGAGGATTGCACGCCAGGCGGCGCTGCTGCGCGCAGTTGGCGGGGGTGTTCGTACGGCGTCTGTCATGGAGTTGTGACCCGATTCTACGAGGACGGTTTCATCTCAACGCTCGCGAGAATCGGTCCACCGGACGACCGTGCCGTAACCATTTGTATGCTTGGCTTCCCCCACCCATGGATTGTGTCGCGCGCATCGCCCTTGCTTGCCACGAACACAGCGGCGCGCGGCCCGATCATCCAACTCACACTCAGCGATGAACGACCGTGTTTCCGATTGGAGCGCGCCCGCGCGCCAGCTTGCTGACGACGAGCGAACCAACGCCGAACAGCCACTGAGCACTGATCGCATCACCCTCGCCTGGCGCCAGCGCCTGCAGACCCTTCCCGCGCATGAGCAGCACGACGCTGCGGCGCTGGCGCGAGAACTGCGCAGCCTGCGGCGCTGGCTGATTGCCACGCTCGCCTGGCGCGACCTCGCACACGACGCGCCCCTGGTCGAGATCGAGTCGGCCATGACGCACTTTGCGTCCCTGGCCATCGATGCCTTGCTGCCGGCGCTGGTGACTGACGCAGAACGGCGCATGGGACGCCCGCTCGATGCCGACGGCCAGCCGATCGACCTGCTGGTCATCGGCATGGGCAAGCTGGGTGCCGGCGAGTTGAACGTGTCTTCCGACATCGACCTGGTGCTGGCCATTCCGTGCAACGGCCAAGCCATCCAGCCGGGCGCAGACACGGATCACGATGCACTGGAGTTCCACGCGCACGTGGCCGATCGGCTGGCAACCTTGCTCAGGACGGAAGTCGGCCGTGATTTCGTGTTCCGAGTGGATACGCGGCTGCGCCCCTTTGGTGACGTCGGTCCGCGGGTGATCACCCTGGACGCCCTCGAGCACTACTTCATGGCGCACGGGCGCTTCTGGGAACGCTGCGCCTGGCTCAAGGCGCGGGTGGTGAATGCTCCGGTATCCATGTCTGCGCCGGCCTTTTCGGCCGCCTGTCAACGATTGGACGAGATGCGCCAGGCCTTCGTGTTCCGCAGATACACCGACTACACCACCATCGACGGCTTGCGCGATCTGGCGGCGCGAATCGGCGAGCAACGCCGCGCCGCGCAGCTCAAGGCGCGGGCGACGGCCGCATTTGGCGATGCCGACGTGAAGCTGGGACGTGGAGGCATCCGCGAGATCGAGTTCATCGCGCAGGGCCTGGCCATCACGCATGGCGGGCGCAACCCCTGGCTGCGCATCCCGGCCACACGCACCCTGCTCACCCGACTGGCAAGCTCGGGCCGGCTCGATGCCGAGCACGCCGGCTTTCTCGATCGTGCGTACGTGCTGCTGCGACGCATCGAGCATGCGGTGCAGTACGTCGCCGACCGGCAGACCCACGCCATTCCACCGGAAGATGCGCATCGCGCGCAGCTTGCCGAGCTGATGGGCTTCGAATCGCTGGCAGCCTTTGATGACGCACTGGGCACCATGCGCAGCCGCGTGGCGCAGCTCTTCGACCTGATTCTGCCCGCGCCGCTGGCCGCGCGCAGCACGCAGCTGGGCACCCGGACCGGCGAGACACCGTCGCGCATCCTGACCTGGCTGACAGCCGCCAACCGCGAAAGCGAAACCACGCAGCGCAAGCTCGAGGCCGTGCTTTCCGCCTTCGATGACCGCTTTGCGCAGGACGACGCCGGCAACGAGGCATTTACCCGGGCGGCGCGCCTGGCGCAGACCATCATGAAGCGTCGGACCTACCTCGACCTGCTGATCGCGCATCCGCCGGTGATGGATCGCGTGGCGCGCCTCG
The DNA here is from genome assembly GCA_027484405.1 of Burkholderiales bacterium. Classification (GTDB taxonomy): domain Bacteria; phylum Pseudomonadota; class Gammaproteobacteria; order Burkholderiales; family Burkholderiaceae_C; genus Piscinibacterium. The sequence goes on along the minus strand of JAIXTA010000110.1, from coordinate 14,951 downwards.
TGCAGGCCAGTCCCTTTGCCGCCGACTACCTGACCCGGCACCCCATCCTGCTCGACGAGCTGATCGATCCGCGCATCGGCTCGCGCGGCATCGACTGGACTGGCTTCGACGCGGAGCTCGACGCGCAGCTGGGCGGCGAGCTCGATACCGAGCGGCACATGAACGTGCTGCGCGACGCGCACCATGCCCAGGTGCTGCGCATCCTCGCACTCGACCTGGAAGGCGCTACGCCGGTGGAGGCCATCTCCGACGAGCTGTCCCTGCTCGCTGACCGCCTGCTCGCCCGCGCCCTGGACTGCGCCTGGCGCGCCCTGAAGATCGACAGCCCGCGCCCGGCACTGGCCGTGCTGGGCTACGGCCGTCTGGGAGCCAAGGAAATGGGTTACGCCAGCGACCTGGATCTGGTGCTCGTGAGCGATGGCGCGCCCGACGAGGTGGAGCGCCTGACGCGCTGGGCGCAGCGCCTGCAGAGCTGGCTGAGCCTGGCCACCACCTCGGGCCGGCTGTTCGAGGTCGATCTGCGCCTGCGGCCGGATGGCAATGCGGGGCTTCTGGTCACGCCGCGCAGCGCCTTCGAGCGCTACCACGAGACCTCGGCCCTCTGGGAGAAGCAGGCGTTGACGCGGGCGCGCTTCGTCACCGGCGACGCCGCGCTGGGCGACTGGTTCGAGACCTGGCGGCGCCGCACACTGGGCGCAGAGCGCGATGCCGCCGAGGTGGTGCGCGAGGTCAGCGCCATGCGCCGGCGCGTGCTTGAGGGCCACCCGAACAAGACGCCGGACTTCGACCTCAAGCACGACCCCGGCGGGCTGGTGGACATGGAATTTGCGGTGCAGGCCATGGTGCTGGCGCACGCCAGCCGGCACCCGGACCTGCTGGAGAACGTCGGCACCCTGGCGCTCGCCGGCCGGCTCGGCACCCACGGTCTGGTACCGGCCGCACTGGCGGACGCCGCGCGCGAGGGCTACCGGACCCTGCGCGGCCTGCAGCACGTGCTGCGGCTGCGCGGCGCCGAGGTGGCACGCATGGCGCCGGCCGAAGCCGACCGGCACCGCAGCGCCATCCGCGCCTTTGTGGCGGCCTGCGGGCTGGCGTTTCCAGAAGCCCGCTAGTCGCTGATTATCAAACAAACGTTGATAAGCGCCTCATAAAGCAGAGCATTTTCAACATCTGTTTGAATATGCCAATACCCCACTTTCCGCAGCAGGCATGCGGATCTCGGGAGATTTTGAGAACAAGATCTGGCAGCGCATCTCATGCCGACGTATCCCGGCAAGACTGACCTGTCGCAGCTGGCTGCGCGCTCAGTCCTTGGCGCCGACCAGGCCCATGAGCTGCTCGCGGTCGACCTTCGGTGCCATCAGGCGCACCGCCTCGACCGTGAAGTCGCGCATGAACACGCCGCGGCGCACCGCCAGGCGCGAGGTGTGCGTGCCGAACAGGTGCCCGGCGGGGATGGCCTGCAGCGGCTGGTCGCGATCCGGCTCATAGGCCATCTCGGCGATGATGCCCACGCCCAGTCCCATCTGGACGTAGGTCTTGATCACGTCTGCGTCGATGGCTTCGAGCACGATGTGCGGCTTGATGTTCTGACCGCCGAAGGCCATGTCGATCCGGCCGCGGCCGGTGAACTGGCTTTCGTAGGTCACGATCGGGTGCCGCGCGATGTGCTTGAGCTCCAGGTCCTTGGCGTGCTTGAGCAGGGCATGGCCGGCCGGTGCCAGCACCACGTGCTGCCAGCTGTAGCAGGGCAGCGTGACCAGGTTGTCGAAGAGCGTGAGCGCCTCGGTGGCCACGCCGATGTCGGCCTGGCCGTGCGTGACCCAGTCGCCGATCTGGCGCGGCGTACCCTGCAGCAAAGACAGCTGCACCTTGGGATAGCGCGTGCGGAACTCGGCCAGCACCTTGGGCAGGAAGTAGCGCGCCTGGGTGTGGGTGGTGGCAATCACCAGCCGGCCGCTGTCCTCGTTGGCGTACTCGTGGCCGACGCGCTTGAGGTTTTCCACCTCGTTGAGGATCCGGTCGACCACCTTGATGACCTCGGCGCCCGGCCCGGTCAGGCCCGTCAGGCGCTTGCCGTGGCGCTGGAACACCGCAAAACCCAGCTCCTGCTCGAACTCCGCAATCGACTTGGACACCCCCGGCTGCGAGGCCATCAGCATGTCGGCGGCACGGGTCAGGGAGAACTTCTGCCGCACGATCTCTCGTACGGCACGCATCTGCAGCAGGTTCATGGCAGCGGTCTGGAATCCATCGAAGTCGAAGGCAGGTGCGCCCTTCGGCGCAGTCCAGCAGGGTAGCAAGCGCGCCACCAAGACAACATGCCCGGCCGGCATGAGCATTCTTCGCGATGCCGGGTGAGCACCCGGCGCATGCAGGGACGCGGGCAAAAAAAAGCGCATCCCTGGGGATGCGCTTCAAAAGGGCAGCAGAGCTGCCTCTCCTCCTCCTCGAATTCAAGCCAGGTGCGTTGCCGCGACGCTGACTCAAACTCAAAGCAAAACAAGCATAGTGAACGCAATTCCTTCCGTCCAGTGAAACGCACTCTAAATGTCACTACCGTGCGGTAGACAGGGGGGCTGTTGCATGGCAAGGACAGGCGCTGCTGCACGGCTCTGCTCGGTGGCTTCATCGACGCAGCACGCACCCGGAGCCAAGCCCAATTGGCCTACTAAGGCAGTCGGGCATTGCGACCGAATGTGCCGCGTGCCGCCAGTCAACGCGTGCGCTGCACCCACCAGAGCAGCACGGCCGCAAGCATCAGCCCCACCAGCAGCGGCGCGATTGCGGTAATGAACGGCGGCCAGGTGTTGAGGTTGCCGAGGTGCGAGAACAGCCGATTGAGCGTGTGAAACAGCACGCCGAGCAGAATGCCGACGAACATCTTGGCACTGACGCCCCCGGCGCGTGACTGCAGAAAAGCGAAAGGCAGGGCCAGCAGCAGCATGACGATGATCGACAGCGGCACAAACAGCTTCTGATAGAAGGCCTGCTCGAGTTGCGTGGTGCGCTGCTGGTTTTCCGCCAGGAAGCGGATGGTGCGGCCCAGTTCGACCAGGCTCATCTCTTCGGCAGTTCGCGAAATCGAGCCAAAGACCCGCGGCGAGACCGCGGTATTCCACATCCAGGATGTCGCCTGGGTTGCCTGCGCAGAGACCGATTCGCCCAACGGGCCGAGCGCACGCGCGAACCGGACCTCCTGAACCTCGTGCAGCATCCAGCCACCCTCGGCCACGTCGCCGCGCGCCGCGGTGATCACGCGGGTCAGGCGCCGTTCGGCATCAAACTCGTAGAGGCTCACGCGCTGGATCCGCCCGTCGGACTGCAGGCCACCCGCATTGGCGTAGCGGGTGAAACCGGGCGCCAGGCCCGTGTTGTCCTTGAGCCAGCGCCCGCTCGACAGCTCCTGACCCGCCGCCACCTGCAGCGCGGAGAGTCGCAAGGCCTCGGCGCGCTGCACCGACCAGGGAGTCACCACATCGGAGATCAGCCAGACCACAGCTGCATACGGCAAGGCGATGAGCACGATCCACAACGCAAGCCGCCGCGTGGACAAGCCCGCTGCCCGCAGGATGGTGATCTCGCTGCCGCTGGCCAGTTGCGCCAGGGCCACAATGCCGCCAATCAGTGCTGAAACAGGAGCCAGCTCCGCGATGTTGGCCGGAACCTGCAGGATCGACCAGGTCAGCATCCGGGCAAGCGTGTAGGTGCCTCGGCCGACCTTGTCGATCTCGTCGAGGATGCCGAAGAACAGGAACAGCGTGATGAAGGCCAGCAGGGTGAGCGCGGTCATGTGCGCCATGTTGCGGGCGAGATACAGCAGCGCCACGGGGGGCGCACGAAGCTTCATGGCGCCACTCCGGAGCGCCGGCGCGCACTGAACCAGTCGCGCCCCCAGGCAAGGAGCCCGCGTCCCTTGGGCTGGTCACGCAGCGCCGTGAACACCAGCGCCGCCACCAGCACGGTGCCGTGCAGCACGAGCATCGCCGGCCCAAGATCGCTCTTGCCCGAGGCCACACGCGACTGCATCAGCGTCGCCAGATTCACATAGGTGGCAAAGACGAGCAGCGCAATGATGAAGGGCGTGGCACGCCCCGAGCGGGGGTTGAAGTAGGACAGGGGCAGTGCCATCAGCGCGAGCAGCACACCCACCAGCGGCAGGGACAGACGCCAGAACAACTCTCCCCTGTATGGAGGCTCCGGCTTGCTCAGCAACGCCCAGGTGCCCGTGAGCTTGGGGCTGTTGAGCTCGGAGAGCTGCATCGGCCGGTCGTCCAGCCGGATGGTGTACCGGCCGAACTCCATGAGGCGCGCATCGGCCTGGCCGGCCGCCAGTTCATAGCGCCGCCCTTCATCCAGGATCAGAAAGCGCACGCCATCGCGGATCTCGATCCGTCCGCGGCTGGCGACCACCAGACCGGTGCGGCCCGGCTCATTGAGACGGATGAAGACATTGCGCACCTGGTTGCTCTGCTCGTCGATCGACTGCACGTAGAACACGCGCTGACCACTGGCGGATTCTCGGAACTGGCCAGCAGCCATGCGAGAGACATCGTCACGCTTCTGGAAGGTGTCGCGGTACACCGCAATCTGCTGATTCGCCCAGGGGGCGACGACCATGCCCACAAACAGGGACAGAAAGGCCACGGGCAGCACAAAGCGCAGCACAGGCCGGACCCAGTTCCACAAGGACACACCGGAGGCCGTCCAGACCACCATCTCGCTGTCGCGGTACATGCGCGTGAGCACCATCAGCACCGCAACGAAGACGGACAGATTCAGCATCATCGGCAGGTAGTTCAGCAAGGTGAACCCCAGAATCAGGAACACGCTCTGCGGATCGAGCCGGCCGCTGGCCGCCTGACCCAGCACGCGGATCAGCGCCATCGTCGTCGTGATGATGAACAGGGTGGCAAAGACGCCCAGCGCCAGGGTTCGGAGCTCTGCGGTGAAGGCGCGGTGATAGAGCATGCGGGCTGTGGAGCGCGGCGAATCCGGGTCAGGGCAGGCCATCCGGCCCGGTCGGCGCCCCGCGCCGGCCGGCCAGAGGGCGGGATTCAGGCCCGATGTGTTTTGACGTGAATGAGAGGGCCTTCAATAATCCGGGGCTTGTCCGGAACACCCCAAGCCGCCGGCCTGGGTCCAGGCCTTGCGCACAGCTGCGCTTGTGGCTTGAGTTTCACAAGACTCTCCCTCGGAAACACACATGAAATTTATCACGCAGGTCTCCATCGCCCCCGCTGCTGCCAGCGCCAAGTTCGCCACCGATGCGGTGGTGGTCGGCGTGTTCCAGGGCAGCGACAGCAAGACGGTAGCCAGTGCCGAAGCGCAGGCCCTGATCAAGCGCGGCACGATCGCCGCATCGCTCGTCACGGATGCAGCGGCCGCCATCGGCCGGGTCACGCATCTCACGGGCGCGGATGGCACGCGCGTGTTCGCCGTCGGCCTGGGCAACGCAGACAAGCTGGATGCCAAGGCCTTCACACAAGCGGCCAAGGCGGCCTTCGCCGCCGTGACGGGCACGTCGACCAAGACGGTTGCGTTCGGATTGATGGACGCCAAGGTCAAGGGTGTGGACGTCGCGAGCAAGGCGCGCATCGCCGCCACCGCCGCCGTGGAAGCCAGCTACCGCTTCGACATCACCAAGAGCAAGAAGGACCCCGCCGTGGCGCTGGCCACCGTCTCGCTCGTGGTCGATGCCGCGCAGGCCAAGGCTGCACTGGCTGCCGCCGCCACCGGCGAGGCACTGGGCGAAGGCATCAACCTCACCCGCACCCTGGGCAACCTGCCGGGCAACATCTGCACCCCGACCTATCTGGCCAACGAGGCCAAGAAGCTTGCCAAGACCTACAAGCTCGGCTTCGAAGTGCTCGACAAGAAGCAGTGCGAAGCCTTGAAGATGGGCAGTTTTCTGTCGGTAGCCAAGGGCAGCGACGAAGCGCCCAAGTTCATCGTGCTGAAGTACACGGGTGCCGGCAAGGCCGCGCCGCACGTGCTTGTGGGCAAGGGCATCACCTTCGATTCCGGCGGCATCTCGATCAAGCCGGGCGAAGGCATGGACGAGATGAAGTTCGACATGTGCGGTGCGGCCAGCGTGATCGGTACCTTCCGCGCGATTGCCCAGATCAAGCCGAAGATCAATCTCGTCGGCCTGATCCCCGCCTGCGAGAACATGCCCAGCGGCCGCGCCAACAAGCCCGGCGACATCGTCACCAGCATGAGCGGCCAGACCATCGAGATCCTGAACACGGACGCCGAAGGCCGCCTGATCCTGAATGACGCCCTGACCTATGCCAAGCGCTTCAAGCCCGCCAGCGTCGTGGATATCGCCACGCTTACCGGAGCCTGCGTGATCGCACTCGGCCACGTGCATACCGGTCTGTTCACCAAGGACGAGAAGCTCGCTGCCGATCTCCTGGCGGCCGGCCAAGCCACGGGTGACACCGCATGGCGCATGCCCCTGGACGACGACTACCAGGAGATGCTCAAGAGCAACTTCGCCGATATGGCCAACATCGGTGGCCGCCCGGGCGGGGCCATCACCGCGGCCTGTTTCCTGGCACGCTACGCCGACGATCTGCCCTGGGCGCACCTGGACATCGCCGGCACCGCCTGGAAGAGCGGCGCGGCCAAGGGCGCCACAGGCCGCCCCGTCAGCCTGCTGACACACTACCTGCTGGGCCAGGCCGCTTGAGCGCCGTGGCCACGGACGGACCGGCATGACCCGGATCGACTTCCACACGGGTCTGCCGGACAAGCTGGCCTACTGCTGCCGTCTGCTGCGCAAGGTGCAGGCGGCCGGCCACAAGGCGCTTGTCTACAGCAGCGATCCCCAGACGCTGGCGGACCTCGACCGCCAGCTCTGGACTTTCTCGCCACTCGATTTTCTGCCGCACCAGTACGCACACGAGCCGGATGCGGAGCTCGCACCCGTGCTGCTGACTGGCAGCGAGGCGCCCGCCCAGCACGACCGCCTTCTGATCAATCTGGATCGCGGCCATCCCCCGGCCTATGCCAGCCACGAGCGCGTAATCGAGCTGGTCGGCACCGAGGTGGAGGATGCACAGGCCGGACGGCAGCGCTTCAAGTTCTACCGGGATCAGGGTTACCCTTTGCAGCATCACGTTGCCGGCGCCTGAGCGCCCAGGGTTGATGAGCACACCGAACGACCACTCGATCCCCGTCCTGACCGAGATCATCGAGCTCACGGACGAGGCACAGCGCCAGCGCGCTGGCCCGATCGCGGACATCTCGCTGGAGCTGCCGGACTTCGCCGACACCGTGTCGCCCGAGCAGCCCTCGGGCCCGCTTGCCGCCGAAGTCGAGGCGCTGGCTGCGCAGAAGCTGGCCGCAACGATTGACCTCAAGCTGCCCGAGCCGCCGGCCCCTGCTGAAGCCGCACCCGTACCGGCGCCTGCCGAGCACGCGTCCACGCATCCATCTGACGAGGCTTTGTCCGGTCCGCCCGAGGTCGAGCCGGGTGATGCAGCGCCCGCTCCGCAGACAGCCAGCGCAGCCGCATCGGAGAGCGGGCCTGAACCCGCCAACGTGCAGGCGACGCTTGCCCAAGCCGCAAGCAGCCTGACGGCCCCTGCCGCGGAAGAGGCGCCCAGCCTAGTGGCCGACCCGATGGCGCTGCTGGCCGGATTGACGACGACGACCGCGACAGCGCCCCAGACAACGCCAGCGCACGACCAAGCGCCCGCATTCCTGTTCACGCCGGCGCGGCCCACCCAGACGGAACCCGCGGCAGTGCTCGTGCCGCCGGTGGCGGCCATGGCGCCTGCCGTTGCGCCCGGGCCGGCGCCCGCAACCGTTCAGGAAAAGAGCGCGGCCAGCGCGGCTGCGGTGCCGGGCGAGCCTGCTGCCCCCTCCGTCTCGATGGCTACCGGCGGGCTGTCAGTGACCAGTGCATTCGGGCAGCCCGAAGCACTCGAACTGCCCGCTTTCCTGCTGGCGACGTCGGCTCGGCGCAGCGGCACTTCCGGCGCCGAGGCCGGGCAGGCGGCCATCACGTCCCCCCCGGCCGCCGCGGTGAGCCTGCCACCGCCCGCGGCACCGAGCGCCTTTCAGCAGCCCAGCGCAGCAAGCGTGGCGGCGCTCCCGCCAGCAGAGCCCCTGCCCGATGCGATGGCGACCTCGCCTGCGCCATCTGCACAGCAGCGGCCTCCGGCGCCGGCAGATGTGCAAGCCCCTGCGAGTCCTGCAGTTGACCTCCGCGCCAAGGCTGCACCGCAAGGCGCAACGGCACTGACTGAAGCCGAGATTGATGCACTGGAAGCCCGACTGCGCGACAGCATTCTGACTGCACTTGCACCGCGCGTAGAGCAGTTGCTGCACGGCGCACTGCGCGAGCGCGTGGCCGAGATCGTGGATCACGTTGTGGCCAGCACCCGCGGCGAATTCAAGGTGGCGGTGCACGAAAGCCTGCGCGAGGCCATCCGCCGCGCCGTGGACGAGGAAGTCGCCCGCGCACTCAAGCAGCCCGATCTGTTCTAGATCTGCCGCTCGGCGGCTGCAGGCAGTCCCCGGCGCTGCAAGAGAGCAGCCTCCTACAATCGTCTCTTGGTGGTGTCGAGCCCGCGCAGCACCCCGCTGCGCCGCCTGCAACCGCCGCCTGCATTGAACCCACGACCCCCGCACCCGATCATGTCCGCCATCCTCGCGCAAGAACTCGCCAAAGCCTTCGACCCAGCCGCCATCGAGGCCCGCTGGGTGCCCGTCTGGGAGCAGGCCGGGGTCTTCGTCGCGGGCGCCAAGGCCGACGTGCCGTCCTTTGCCATCCAGCTGCCGCCGCCCAATGTGACCGGCACGCTGCACATGGGGCACGGCTTCAACCAGACCATCATGGATGCGATGACGCGCTACCACCGCATGCTGGGGCACAACGCACTCTGGCTGCCCGGCGTGGATCACGCGGGCATCGCCACCCAGATCGTGGTGGAGCGCCAGCTCGAGCAGCAGGGCATCAAGCGCCATGAGCTCGGCCGCGAGAAGTTCCTCGAAAAGACCTGGGAGTGGAAGCAGTACTCCGGCGGCACCATCACGCAGCAGATGCGCCGCCTGGGCGCGAGCGTCGACTGGGGTCTGGAGTACTTCACCATGGACGAGAAGCTCTCAGCCGTGGTGACCGAGACCTTCGTGCGCCTGTACGAGGACGGGCTGATCTATCGCGGCAAGCGCTTGGTGAACTGGGAGCCCAAGCTCAAGACCGCCGTGTCCGACCTCGAAGTGGTCACCGAGGAGGAAGACGGCCACCTCTGGCACATCCTCTACCCCTTTGCCGACGGCCCACAGGGCGAGCTGCGCGGCCTGACCGTGGCCACCACCCGGCCCGAAACCATGCTCGGCGACGTGGCCGTGATGGTCCATCCGGAAGACGAGCGCTACAAGCACCTGATCGGCAAGCAGGTGCAGCTGCCGCTGTGCGATCGCACGATTCCGATCATCGCCGACGCCTATGTGGACCGCGAGTTCGGCACCGGCGTGGTGAAGGTCACGCCCGCACACGACTTCAACGACTACGCCGTGGGCCAGCGCCACGGCCTGCCGATGATCAGCATCCTGAGCCTGGATGCGCACATCAACGAGCACGCCCCCAAGGCCTACCAGGGCCTGGAGCGCTTTGCCGCGCGCAAGCAAATCGTGGCCGATCTTGAGACCCAGGGCCTGTTGATCGAGACCAAGAAGCACAAGCTCAAGGTGCCGCGCTCGGACCGCACCGGCACCGTGATCGAGCCCATGCTCACCGACCAGTGGTTCATGGCATTGAGCAAGGCCGCGCCTTCCCACCACGCCTTCCAGCCGGGCCAGTCGATTGCCGACAAGGCACTCGAGGTTGTGAACAACGGCAGCATCCAGTTCGTGCCCGAGCACTGGATTGCCACCTACCGCCACTGGCTGAACAACATCCAGGACTGGACCCTGTCGCGCCAGCTCTGGTGGGGCCACCAGATTCCCGCTTGGTACGACGAAGCCGGGAACGTCTATGTGGCGCGCAACGAAGCCGAGGCCCAGGCCAAGGCCGGCCCGAACGCCAAGCTGCGCCGCGACCCTGATGTGCTCGACACTTGGTACTCGTCAGCCCTGGTGCCCTTCTCCACCCTGGGCTGGCCGCAGAACACCGAGCTGCTTGCGCGCTATCTGCCCTCGTCCGTACTCGTGACGGGCAGCGAGATCATCTTCTTCTGGGTCGCCCGGATGATCATGATGACGACCTACTTCACGGGCAAGATCCCGTTCAGGACGGTCTACATCCACGGCACCGTGCGCGATGCCGAGGGCAAGAAGATGAGCAAGTCCGAGGGCAACGTGATCGACCCCGTGGATCTGATCCAGGGCGTCGACCTCGAGACGCTCACGAAGAAGTCCACCACCGGCCTGCGCCGCCCCGAGACGGCGCCCAAGGTGGCTGCCCGCGTGAAGAAGGAGTTCCCCGAGGGCATGCCGGCCTATGGCGCGGACGCCCTGCGCTTCACCATGGCGAGCTACGCCTCGCTGGGCATGAACGTGAACTTCGACACCAAGCGCTGCGAGGGCTACCGCAATTTCTGCAACAAGCTGTGGAACGCCACGCGCTTCGTGTTGATGAACACCGAGGGGCATGACTGCGGCTTCGATGCACCCCCCGGCCATTGCGACAAGAACTACCAGGACTTCTCGCTGGCCGACAAGTGGATCGTCAACGAGCTGCAGCGCGTCGAGGCCGCCGTCGCCAAAGGCTTCGACGAGTACCGCCTGGACCTCGTGGCCAACACGATCTACAGCTTCGTCTGGGACCAGTACTGCGACTGGTATGTGGAGCTGGCCAAGGTGCAGATCCAGCGCGGCAACGAGGCCCAGCAGCGCGGCACGCGCCGCACCCTCGTGCGCGCGCTCGAAGCCGTACTGCGCCTGCTGCACCCGATCGCGCCCTTCATCACCGAGGAACTCTGGCAGCGCGTGAGCGTGGTGGCCGCCAAGCGCAAGGAGGGTGAAACCGCCTACTGCGCCACGCAGCCCTATCCACGCGCCCAGATGGACAAAATCGACCCCGCCGCAGACCGCTGGATGGGCGAGCTCAAGGGCCTGATCGATGCGTTGCGCAACCTGCGTGGCGAGATGAACGTCTCGCCGGCCGAACGCGTGCCCCTGCTGGCCACCGGGCCGGAGTCGCTGGATGGCTTCGCGCCCTACCTGTCGGCGCTCGGCAAGCTGGCCAGCTTCGAGCGCGTGGCCGCGCTGCCCAATATCGGCGCACCGGTCGCCGTGGTGGGCGATGCACAGCTGCTGCTGAAGATCGAGATTGATGTGGATGCCGAGCGGGCACGGCTGGGCAAGGAGATCGCCCGCATCGAAGGCGAAGTGGCCAAGGCGAATGCCAAGCTCTCAAACGAAAGCTTCGTCGCCCGCGCCCCCGAGGCCGTCGTGGCCCAGGAGCGCGGCCGGCTGGCCGACTTTGGCGCCACGCTGGAGAAGCTGCGCGCGCAGCTGGCGCGGCTGGGCTGAGCGCGTTCAGCCTCGCCAATGCAAAAGGGCCGGTTCAACCGGCCCTTTTGCATTGGCAATCGCTCGCAATCAGGTGCGGCGGCGCAGGAAGTAATAGAACACGTTCTCGTGCTTGCCGTGGGCCACCAGCTCGTTGCCGGTCTGCTTGGCAAAGGCGGTGAAGTCGCGTTCGCTGCCGGGGTCGGTGGCCTGCACGCGCAGTACATCGCCGGTGTCCAGGTCGGCCAGGGCGCGCTTGGCGCGCAGGATGGGCAGCGGGCAGGACAGGCCGCGGGCGTCCACATCCTTGTTGTAGGGCATGTTCAGATCAACCATGACAGGCTCCAGGGCGAGCCGGCGTACGTTCGCCGGCGGTCGGATTCTCGGGTGTGCGCACTGTCGCGGCTCTGCGGCCGGCGAAAGGCGTACGCGCGGGCCAGATGGTAGCCCAGTCCCCTCCACGCGGCGCGGCCGGGACGCGGGTTCTTGGGGAAAGCTCCCGGGATTGCGGGAGCCCTGCCCGGTTCAGGCCTGCGCGTTGCGCGCCAGTTCGGCCACCAGGCGCGGATGCAGGCGCGCCATCAGGTGGCTGCTGACGTACTGGCCGTCGCGGAAGGAGTCGCCGCGCAGGGTGCCTTCGATCTCGAACCCGAACTTGCGGTACAGCGCGATAGCGCGTGCGTTGTCGGTGAACACGTGCAGCTCGATGCGCAGGGCCTGGGCCCAGTCATCGGCATATCTCATGAGTTCGGTCATCAGCGCCGTGCCCACGCCCTTGCCCCAGGCGTGCTGGGCGATGCCGATACCCATGCGCCAGGTGTGGCGCTGGCGCACGCGGCCGCCGTCGCAGAACACACCAGCGTGCCCCACTACCTCGCCGTCCAGCTCGGCCAGCAGCACGAGCTTGTCTTCGGTGTCCTCGGCCAGGCGCTTCTTCCAGCGCTCCACGCCCGGATGCGGCACCTGCAGCAGGTTGGCATAGACCGCATGGGCGGCATTGATGCGGGCGAAATGCTCGGCATCGTCTGGGGTGGCACGGCGCAGATGAATATTCATTTTTGGCCGAAATTCAATGTTATTCGCGGGCTTGATTGGAACTTCTCGCTTGCCTGGAGCGGCTTTTGATCACTTTTGACCCCATGAAAAGCAGGGCCGAAATTGATGCAATCACTTGCGTGGCTGCGGCTCGGGTACGGGCTCGGCCGGGCCGTCCGGCTGCGGCGTCGGCTGGTGCACCGGACTCGGCATCGGGACCGGTATCGCCACGGGCACTGGCGTGGCTGCGGGGGCCGGCGTAACCACAGGGGCCGCAGCAGCCGGCGCACTGGAAGTCGCCGCTGCAGCCGCCGCGCCCGCACCGACCGCCGCCTTGGGCTTGTCCGGGATCACGGCATCGGCCGCGGCGCCCACCGCCTTGCCCGCGATACGCGCCGTGCCAATGGCGGCATCCGCCGCCAGCCCCACGCCCTTGACCGCCACGCTGGCCGCCGTATCCACGATCGAGATCACGGTACAGGCCGACAGCGCCCAGGCCGCCACACACACGGCCAGCACCCGCGCAATGGTGCGCAGGGGCAGCTTGATGAACCAGAGCACGGCGTTCACATGCGCATCCTGATCAGGCTCGCTCTTCCACAAAGCCGCGCACGCTCTCCAGCGCCTTGGGCAGCGCCGCCGCGTCGGTGCCGCCGGCCATGGCCATGTCCGCTTTGCCGCCGCCCTTGCCGCCCACCTGCTGGGCGACGAAGTTGACGAGGTCGCCGGCCTTGATCTTGCCCATCACGTCTGCGGTGGCGCCGGCGGCCAGCTGCACCTTGCCGCCGTCCACGGCCGCCAGCACGATGGCGGCGGTCTTGAGCTTGGCCTTGAGCTGGTCCATGGTCTCGCGCAGGGTCTTGGCGTCTGCGCCTTCGAGCCTGGCGGCCAGCACCTTGATGCCCTTGATGTCCACGGCACTGCCGGCGAGGTCGCTGCCCTGTGCGGCAGCAAGCTTGCTCTTGGCGGCGGCCAGTTCCTTCTCCAGGGCCTTGATCTGGTCCTGCACCTGGGCCACGCGGGTCACCAGCTCGGTGGGCTGGGCCTTGAGGGCGGCCGCGACTTCACCCACGGCGGCGTCCATGCGCTGCACCCAGTTCACGGCATTCATGCCGGTGATGGCTTCCACGCGGCGCACGCCGGCGGCCACGCCGCCTTCGGTCACGATCTTGAAGAAGCCGATGTCGCCGGTGCGCTCCACATGCGTGCCGCCGCAGAGTTCGCGGCTGGTGCCGATGTCGAGCACACGCACTTCGTCGCCGTACTTCTCGCCGAACAGCATCATCGCGCCGAGCTTCTGGGCGTCTTCCATCGGCACCACACGCGCCAGGGTGCTGCTGTTGGCCAGGATCTCGGCATTGACCTTGGACTCGACCTCACGGATCTGCGCCTCGGTCATCGGGGCGTTGTGCGCAAAGTCGAAGCGGGTCTTGTCGGCATCGACCAGGCTGCCCTTCTGCTGCACATGGCTGCCGAGCACTTCGCGCAGGGCCTTGTGCATGATGTGCGTCACGCTGTGGTTGCGCATGGTGGCCGCGCGTACCGCACCGTTCACCGTGGCGGTGAGCGCATCGCCCTTCTTGAGCGTGCCGCGGGCCAGGGTGCCGTGGTGGCCGAAGACCGCGGACTGGATCTTCTGCGTGTCCTGCACCGCAAACTCGGCACCGGCATTCGCCAGCACGCCCACATCACCCACCTGGCCCCCGCTCTCGGCGTAGAAGGGGGTGTGGTCGAGCACGACCACGCCGGCGTCACCGGCTTTCATCTCGGCCACTTCCGTGCCGCCCACATACAGCGCGGTGATCTTGGCGCCTTCGATGACGAGCTTGTCGTAGCCGTGGAAGGTGGTGGAGGCGCCGCTGTAGTCGAGCGCGCGGTCCATCTTGAACTTGCCGGCCGCGCGGCTCGCTTCCTGCTGGCGTGCCATGGCGGCGTTGAAGCCGGCCTCGTCCACCGTGAAGCCGCGCTCGCGGCCCACGTCGGCCGTGAGGTCGAGCGGGAAGCCGTAGGTGTCGTGCAGCTTGAAGGCCACTTCGCCATCGAGGGTCTTCACGCCGCCGGCCAGCGCGCTGTCCAGAATGCCCATGCCGTGCTCGAGCGTCTCGAAGAAGCGCGCTTCCTCGGCCGCCAGTGTGTCCATGATGCGCTGCTGCTGCTCGGCAATCTCCGGATAGGCCTCACCCATCTCGCGCACGAGGTCCGGCACGATCTTGTGGAAGAAGGGCTTGCGGCAGCCGAGCTTGTAGCCGTGGCGGATGGCGCGGCGCACGATGCGGCGCTGCACATAGCCGCGGCCTTCGTTGCTCGGGATCACGCCATCGGCCACCAGGAAGGCGGTGGCGCGGATGTGGTCGGCAATCACCTTCAGGGAGTTGTTCGCAAGATCGGCGCAGCCGGTCTCGCGGGCGGCGGCCTTGATCAGCACGTCGAAGATGTCGATCTCGTAGTTG
>JAIXTA010000155.1 GCA_027484405.1 Burkholderiales bacterium | reverse complement strand
CATACCCCCCACCCCCCGGCGTCTCGATCACGAACACATCACCCGGCGCCATTTCGGCGCTGCCGATGTGCCCCAGCAGCTCCGCGCGGCCATCGGCGCGCTCGACGCGGTTGGCGCCCAGCGCGCCGGGCTG
This sequence comes from Burkholderiales bacterium, assembly GCA_027484405.1. GTDB lineage: Bacteria > Pseudomonadota > Gammaproteobacteria > Burkholderiales > Burkholderiaceae_C > Piscinibacterium. The sequence goes on along the minus strand of JAIXTA010000155.1, from coordinate 9,600 downwards.
GCCGCCCGCCATGCCGAAGGGCGCATGGATGCGGTTGTTGGACAGGATGCTGGCGGTCATCGCCTCGCGGAAGCGCACGCGGCGCGTGCCGCCGTCACCGCCCGGCCAGCGGCCTGCACCGCCGGAGCCGCGGCGGATCTCATAGCTTTCAAGCACCACCGGAAAGCGCGACTCCAGCACCTCGGGGTCGGTAAGGCGGCTGTTGGTCATGTGGGTCTGCACCAGGGCCGTGCCCGGAAAGCCGCTGACGAGCTGGCCGCTGTCGTCCTTGATGCCGCCGGCGCCTGAGCCCCCCGAAATGGTCTCGTAATACTGATACTGCGCGTTGCCGAAGGTGAAGTTGTTCATGGTCTGCTGGCTGCTGGCCATGACACCGAGCGCGCCGTACAGCGCGTTGGTCACGCAGGACGACGTCTCCACATTGCCCGAGACCACGCTGGCCGGCGGGTTGGGGTTGAGCATGGAGCCGGGCGGCACGATGACCTTCAGGGGCTTCAGGCAGCCGGCGTTGAGTGGAATGTCGTCATCGACCAGGGTGCGGAACACGTACAGCACGGCCGCCATGGTGACGGCGCGCGGAGCGTTGAAGTTGTTGTCCTGCTGCAGGCTGGTGCCGGTGAAGTCGATCACGGCTTCTCTTTTGGCGGTGTCCACCGTCACCTTGACCGCAATGACGGCGCCGTTGTCGAGTTCGAGGCGGTAGGCCCCATCCTTCAGCGCAGGGATGACGCGCCGTACGGCCTCCTCCGCGTTGTCCTGCACATGACCCATGTAGGCCTGCACCACCGGCAGGCCAAACTGCGCGACCATCCTGCGCAGCTCCTCGGCGCCCTTCTGGTTGGCGGCGATCTGCGCGCGCAGGTCCGCAATGTTCTGGCTCGGGTTGCGCGCCGGGTACCTGGCACCCGTGAGCAGCGCCAGCAGCTCGGCCTCGCGAAAGCGGCCTTCATCCACCAGCTTGAAGTTGGTGAGCAGCACGCCCTCTTCCTCGATGGTGCGGGAATTCGGCGGCATGGAGCCCGGCGTCAGGCCGCCGATATCCGCATGATGGCCGCGGGAGCCGACGTAGAACGCGGGCTGGGGGCCGTCGAGGAACACGGGCGTGATGACGGTGACATCCGGCAAGTGCGTGCCGCCGCGGTACGGGTCATTCAGCACATACACATCGCCCGGCTTCATGCTGCCGGCGTTGTCGCGGATCACGGCCTGGATGCTCTCGCCCATGCTGCCCAGGTGCACGGGCATGTGTGGCGCATTGGCGATGAGCTCGCCCGCCGCGCTGAAGATGGCACAGGAGAAGTCCAGCCGCTCCTTGATGTTGACCGAGTGCGCGGTGTTCTGCAGGGCGTAGCCCATCTGCTCGGCGATGTTCATGAAGAGGTTGTTGAAGACCTCGAGCATCACCGGGTCCGCCGCCGTGCCGATGGCGTGGCGCGCGTCGCGCGCCACCACGCGGCGCAGCACGAGGTGGTCCAGATGCGTGAGTTCGGCCTGCCAGCCGGGCTCCACCACGGTCGTGGCATTGGGCTCGGCGATGATGGCCGGGCCCTGCAGCACGTCGCCCGGCCGCAGGTCGGCGCGGCGGTACAGCGGGGTGGCATGCCAGGCGTTGCCGGCATGCATCTGCACCGTTTCAGCGGCCAGCAGCGGGCCGCTGCGCGGGCTGAATTGCGCTGCACGCGCACTGTCTTCGCCGGTGCCGCCCACCGCCTCGACCACCACGCTGTCGATCACCAGCGGGCGGTCGCTCATGAGGAAGGCAAAGCGCTGGCGATAGGCCGCTTCGAAGGCGGCGCGCATGGCGAAGGGGGTGTCCCAGGCCACGGCAATGGTGCTGTCCGTGCCGCGGTACTTGATCTGTGCGCGCCGCAGCACCTGCAGGTGCCCGGATTGCACACCCTGGGCCAGCAGCGCTTCGCGTGCCGGCGTGGCCAGTTCATCAAGCACCGGCGTGACCTGCTCGGCGGCGTCGAGCGCGGTTTCCACGGTGCGCTCACGCATGGCCACCTGCGGCGCCAGCCCCATGCCGTAGGCCGAGAGCACGCCCGCCAGCGGGTGGGCAAACACCGTGCTCATGCCCAGTGCGTCAGCCACTAGGCAGGCATGCTGGCCGCCAGCGCCGCCGAAGGTGGTGAGCACATAGCGCGTGACGTCGTAGCCGCGCTGCACGCTGATCTTCTTGATGGCATTGGCCATGTTGGCCACAGCAATCTGCAGAAAGCCTTCGGCCAGCTGCTCGGGTGAGGCGCTGCGGCCGGTGACCTGGCTCACCTGCACTGCAAGTTCGCTGAACCGCTTTACCACCACCTCGCGGTCCAGCGGCTGATCGCCGTTCGCACCAAAGACCTGCGGAAACCACGCCGGCTGGATCTTGCCGAGCATGACGTTGCAGTCCGTCACGGCCAGCGGGCCGCCGCGGCGGTAGCTGGCCGGGCCGGGGTTGGCGCCTGCGGAGTCCGGCCCCACGCGCAGGCGGCTGCCGTCAAAGTGCAGGATGGACCCGCCGCCCGCAGCCACGGTGTGGATGCTCATCATCGGCGCGCGCAGGCGCACGCCGGCCACCTGGGTCTCGAACTCGCGCTCCAGCTCACCGGCGTAATGCGAGACGTCCGTGCTTGTGCCGCCCATGTCAAAGCCGATCACATGATCGAACCCCGCGCTGCGGCTGACCTGCGCCATGCCGACAATGCCGCCCGCCGGGCCGGACAGCACGCTGTCCTTGCCCTGGAAGGCCGCAGCTGCGGTGAGCCCGCCGTTGCTCTGCATGAACTGCAGGTTCACCCCAGGCAGCTCGGCAGCCACCTGCTCCACGTAGCGGCGCAGGATGGGTGAGAGGTAGGCGTCCACCACGGTGGTGTCGCCACGCGCCACGAACTTGATCATGGGGCTCACCGCATGGCTCGCGCTGATCTGCGTGAAGCCGATGCGCCGCGCGATCTCGGCCGCTGCCTGCTCGTGCGCGGGATGCTTCCAGCCGTGCATGAAGACGATGGCCACCGAGCGGTATCGCTTGTCCCATGCGGCTTTCAGGGCATTTTCGGCCTGAGAGGCGCTCCAGGAGCCGATCTCGGTGCCGTCTTCGAGCACACGGCAATCGAGTTCGATCACCTCGCTGTACAGCAGCTCGGGCAGCAGGATGTGCCGGTCGAACAGGCGCGGGCGGTTCTGGTAGGCGATGCGCAGGGCATCGCGAAAGCCTCGGTTGGTCACCAGCACCGTAGGTTCGCCCTTGCGCTCAAGCAGCGCGTTGGTGGCGACCGTCGTGCCCATCTTCACCGCCTCGATGCGCTCGGCCGGTACCGGCTCCCCGGGCTTCAGACCCAGCAGCTGGCGGATGCCCGCCACCGCCGCGTCGCGATACTGCTCCGGGTTTTCGCTCAGCAGCTTGGCGGTGACGAGTACGCCGTCCGGGCGGCGCGCGACGATGTCAGTGAAGGTGCCGCCGCGGTCGATCCAGAACTGCCAGCGGTCTTGGGGCTTGGGATTCATGCAGGGTCCGTGTTTGGAATCGGTCGCAGGTCAGAGCGAGGTGGCTGCGCGGGCCGCCTGGTCGTACAGACCGCTGAGCGCACGCAGCAGCGCCGCAAGCTGGCCGATCTCTTCGTTCTCGTCGGCCGAGATGGCCGAGATCAGGCAGGCCTCGCGCACCTCACGGTAGCGCTGGGCAATGCGCTGGCCCTCGGGGCTGGTGCGGTAGAAGACCTCCTTGCCGATCTTCTCGCTCTCCACGGCGCCCAGCGCCACCAGCTTCTTGAGCGAGTAGTTCACGACGTGCGTGTCTTCGTAGTTGAGCGTGAAGCAGATGTCGGCGAGCTTCTTGCTGCGCTCGCGGTGGTTGACGTGGTGCAGCACCAGTACGTCGGTGAGCGTGAGATCGGGCAGACCGGCGGCCGCCATGCAGCGCACGGCCCAGCGGGCAAAGGCATTGCCCGCGATGATCAGCCCGAACTCGAACTCGGACAGCTCGGTGGAGCGCTCCGACACCAGATGCGCCGAGGAGACGATGGCCGCACCCATGCTGGTTTCGGCCACACGCGGGTAAGCAGGCGCGGCGGGCTTGGCAGGAGAACCTGCGGTCTTGCGTCGTGACATTTTTGTTGACACCGTGCAAAAACAACGTCAACAATTTATCGACGTTTTTTCAACGTTGCAATGACCCAAGCACGAAAACACCGGGTCACCCTCAGGAGGACACCCATGAAGCTCGTTGCTCGACTGCTCTCTCTGGCCGCACTGTCTGCCCTGCCCCTCATGGTGGGCGCGCAAACCAAGTGGGACCTGCCCAGCGCCTACCCGGCCACCAACTTCCACACCGAGAACCTCACGCAGTTCGCAGCGGATGTGAACAAGGCCACAGCAGGCAAGCTCGTGATCACGGTGCACAACAATGCTTCGCTGTTCAAGGCGCCGGAAATCAAGCGCGCGGTGCAGTCCGGCCAGGCCCAGGCGGGTGAGATCCTGATGGCCAACTTCCAGAACGAGTGGCAGGTCTGGGGCCTGGACGGCGTGCCCTTCCTGGCCGACAGCTACGACGAAGCCGCCAAGCTCTGGCGCGTGCAGAAGCCGGCCATCGAGAAGAAGCTCGGTGAGCAGGGCATGATGCTGCTGTATTCGATTCCCTGGCCGCCTCAGGGCATCTACAGCAAGAAGCCCCTGAATTCCGCCGCAGATCTGAAGGGCATCAAGTGGCGCGCTTACAGCCCGGCCACCGCGCGAATTGCAGAACTCGTGGGCGCGCAACCCGTGACCGTGCAGGCCGCAGAATTGTCGCAAGCCATGGCCACCGGGGTGGTCGAGAGCTACATGTCCTCCGGCGCCACGGGCTACGACACCAAGACCTTCGAGCATCTCAAGTTCTGGTATGACACCCAGGCCTGGCTGCCCAAGAACGCGGTCATCATGAACAAGAAGGCCTTTGACGCGCTCGACAAGCCCACGCAGACCGCACTGCTCAAGGCCGCAGCCGACGCCGAGACCCGCGGCTGGGCGCTGTCGCGCCAGAAGAACGGCGAATACCTCGACCTGCTGCGCAAGGCCGGCATGACGATTGCCCCGCCGTCTGCCGCCCTGAAGGCCGACATGAAGAAGGTCGGCGACACCATGCTCAAGGAATGGATCGAGAAAGCCGGGCCGGAAGGCAAGGCGCTCGTTGACGCATTCAACAATTAAGCCATGCGTCGTCTGCTCGATGGCCTGTACACAGGTGCCGCGTGGCTCGCGGCCCTGTGCATGGTGGGGGTGCTGGTGATGGTGCTGCTGTCCATCCTCGGCCGCCTGCTGCACTTCCATGTTCCGGGCACGGATGCCTACGCCGGCTACCTCATGGCCGGCGCGGGCTTCCTGGCCCTGGCACACACGCTCAAGCGCGGCGAACACATCCGCGTCACCCTCGTGATCAATGCACTGAGCGGTGGCGCGAAGCGCGCGGCGGAGATCTGGGCACTGGTTGCAGCGGCAAGCCTGGCTTGCGTGTTCGCGTTCTACAGTGCGCGCCTCGCCTGGCAGTCGCGCGAATTCAACGATATCTCCACCGCCAACGACGCCACGCCCCTGTGGATTCCGCAGATCGGCATGGCGGTGGGCGCCATCGTGCTGGCCATTGCGTTCATCGACGAGCTGGTGCTGGAGCTGCGCGGCCGGCGCGCACACGAGGCGCCTGCGGAGAGCCTGCGCAATGAGTGACCTCTCCATTTCGCTGCTCCTGATTGCCAGCCTCTTTCTGATCCTCGCCTCGGGTGTCTGGATCGGTCTGGCGCTTTCCGGCGTGGCCTGGATCGGCCTGGAGCTGTTTACCCAGCGCGCGGCGGGCGACGGTATGGCGGTCACCATCTGGAGCTCGTCGTCCAGCTGGACCCTGACCGCCTTGCCCCTGTTCATCTGGATGGGCGAGATCCTGTTCCGTACGCGTCTGTCGCAGGACATGTTCAAGGGGCTCGCGCCGTGGATGAGCGCCCTGCCCGGCCGGCTGCTGCACACCAATGTCGCGGGCTGCGCGATCTTCGCCGCGGTGTCGGGCTCGAGCGCCGCCACCTGCGCCACCATCGGCAAGATGACCTTGCCCGAGCTGGTCAAGCGCGGCTACCCCGAGGCGCAGGTGATCGGCACCCTCGCCGGCGCTGGCACCCTCGGGCTGCTGATCCCGCCCTCGATCATCATGATCGTCTACGGCGTGGCGGCGGACGTCTCGATTGCCAAGCTGTTCATCGCCGGCGTCATTCCGGGCATCCTGCTGGCGCTGCTGTTCTCGGGCTATATCGCGGTCTGGGGGCTGATGAACCCGGACAAGGTGCCACCTGTGGAGCGGCAGTTCTCCTTTGTGGAGAAACTCAAGGAGTCGCGCAGCCTGATTCCAGTGGTGCTGTTGATTGCCGCGGTGCTGGGCAGCATCTACAGCGGCGTGGCCACGGCCACGGAGGCGGCAGCTGTCGGCGTGGTGGGCTCGCTCGTGCTGTCGGCCGTTCAGGGATCGCTGAACTGGCAGAGCTTCAAGGAGGCCCTGCTGGGCGCCACCCGGCTGTACTGCATGATCGCCCTGATTCTTGCTGGCGCAGCCTTCCTGACACTGGCCATGGGCTATCTGGGCCTGCCGCGCCATCTGGCCGAGTGGATCGGCGGGCTGGGGCTGTCCCAATTCGCCCTGATCATGGCGCTGATGGTGTTCTTCATCGTGCTGGGCTGCTTTCTGGATGGCATCTCGATGGTCGTGCTGACCATGGGCGTGCTGATGCCCACCGTCCTGAAGGCGGGCATCGACCCCATCTGGTTCGGCATCTTCATCGTGCTGGTGGTCGAGATGGCACAGATCACGCCTCCAGTGGGTTTCAACCTGTTTGTGCTGCAGGGCATGACCGGCAAGCAGCTCACCTGGATTGCGCGCGTGACCCTGCCCATGTTCTTCCTGATGATCGCTGCCGTGCTGCTGATCTGGGTGTTTCCACAACTCGTAACATGGCTGCCTGCAAAGATGATGTAGATCAGGGATGAGCAACAGGGTTGTCGTGATTGGCGGTGGCATCGTTGGCGTGACCACCGCCTTTTTCTTGCAGCGTGCCGGGCTCCAGGTCACGCTGATCGAGCGGCGCAGCGGCGTCGCCCAGGAGTGCAGCTTCGGGAATGCGGGCGTGGTGGCGCCAGGCTATGTGGGGCCCTGGGCGGCACCCGGGATGGCTGCCAAGGTGCTCAGCATGACATTTCAGGCACATCGGCCGGTGCGCTGGCATCCGCGCATGAGCACAGCGCAGTGGTCCTGGCTGCGAGCGTGGTGGCGTGCATGCAGTGCCGAACGCCACAACTCGAACCGCGCACGCATGCAGCGTCTGGCTCTCTACAGCCGTGAGCTGCTTCTTCAGATCGGCAGATCCCTGCAACTGGACTACGAGCAGCGCACCGGATACCTGCAACTCCTGCGTACACCCAAGGAGTTTGCGGCCGCTCAAGCGCATGCCGCAAAGCTCACTGAACTGGGAATCCGTCACCGACTCATGGACGCAGCCGAAGCGCGCGAACACGAGCCCAGTCTGAATCCGGACACGCTGCTGGCAGGTGCGTTGCACCTGCCCGATGACTTCACGGGCAATTGCGCGCTGTTTGCTCGGCTCATTCGAAGCCAGGCGCAGGCACTGGGCTGCGAGCTGCGGTTTGGTGAGGCGGTGGATGCCATCGAGACCTCGGATTCGCGCGTGACCGGCCTGCGTGTACGCAGCGTTCTGGGCCAGGATGCACGGCTGGGTTGCGAGCACGTGGTCGTTGCCGGCGGCGTGGGCTCTGCAGCGCTCCTTGCACCGTTGGGCCTGCGTGTACCCCTGCTGGGCATTCGCGGCTATTCAGCCACCACGCTCATCCACGCTCCGGAGCATGCGCCGCGCGAAAGCGTCATGGATGAGCACTACAAAGTGGCGGTCACCCGCATGGGCAACCGGCTGCGCGTTGCCGGAACTGCGGAGATCGGCGCCCGCGGCGACACGCACAATCGCCTCGCGCTCGAGACTCTGCACAAAGTGCTGCAGGACTGGTTCCCGGCAGCGTCGCGCAGCAGCACCGCCACTTACTGGCATGGCGACCGACCGATGCTGCCGGACGGCGCACCGCTGCTCGGCGAGACGCCTGTGGCCGGGCTCTGGCTCAATCTGGGGCATGGGTCGAGCGGCTGGGCCATGGCCTGCGGCAGTGCGCAAATCACTGCAGACTTGATCTGTGGCAACGCACCGGGCATTGATCTGGACGGATTGCGCTGGGCTCGGTATCAATAGGGCCTCGGTACTACTTCGGCCCTCAAATGCCCGCCCCGCCCATCAGCCTGTACACCGTCGCAGAGATCCGCGCCGCAGAGCGCGCTGCGGGCGCAGCGCTGCACGATGGCACGCTTGCGCGGGCTGCCGGACGCGCGATTGCCGATCTTGCGTGGACCGGCTGGTGCCGCGGCCTCGTGAATCCGAAGGTACTCGTCCTGGTGGGGCCAGGGAATAACGGTGCCGACGCGCTTTTTGCAGCACGCGCCTTGCTCGATCGCGGAGTCAGGGTCACCCTGGTCGAACCGCTTGGAGTAAACGGCAGCCCGCTCCAACGACAGGCGCGCGCCGAGCTACCTGCGGCGGCAACCCGTATACCGGTGCTTCCAGACGCCAGCTTCAAAGCGGACCTCATCATTGACGGTTTGCTAGGTCTTGGTGCCCGCCCGGTCACCGACGGGCCACTGGCCGAAGTCATCGAGCAAGCAAACGCCAGTGGCCGACCCATTCTTGCGATCGACCTGCCCAGCGGTCTGAATGCTGACACAGGTGCGCTCGAGACCGGCCAGCGCTGCGTTCACGCCACACAGACCCTGACGCTGATCGGCCACAAGCGGGGTCTGTACACATTTCACGGCGCCGCGGCGGCAGGCGCGGTTCACGTGGAGACCTTGGGGCTCGCGCCTCAAGCATCCTCATGCCACCTGGACGAACTAACGAGCGTTACGGCATTGAGCCCACGCGACAGCCTGTATGCACACAAGGGCAGTCGCGGCGATGCCTGGGTTCTAGGCGGTTCCGCAGGCATGACAGGTGCCGCATGGATGGCCGCGCGAGCGGCGCTCGCAACGGGTGCAGGCCGTGTCTTTGCGGCACTAGAGCGCGGAGATTCGGCTGCGTATCCACCCTGGGCAGCTCAGGTGCAGGTACGCGACTGGTCTGCCCAAGTACAGGAACGCGCTGCGCTTGTAGTGGGCTGCGGCTTGGGCGCCGCAGATGCAGCACATGACCTGCTTGCGCGCAGCCTGCAGCACGGCGGGCCGCTGGTTCTGGATGCAGACGCACTCACCCTGCTTGCACAGCGGCCGACGCTTATTCCTATGCTGGCACAGCGGACCATGCCGGCCGTGCTGACGCCCCATCCTCTGGAAGCGGCACGCCTGCTTGCAGTGCCGGTCAGCGCTGTGCAGGCGGATCGCTTTGCTGCTGCACGCGAGTTGGCAAATCGGTTCGGCGCCGTGGTTCTCCTAAAAGGCAATGGCACGGTGATTGCCGCACAGCAGAGTGACGCGCTATGGGTCACCGGAAGCGGACATCCAATACTGGCGACTGGCGGGACAGGTGATTGTCTGGCCGGCCTGATCGGTGGCCT
>JAIXTA010000062.1 GCA_027484405.1 Burkholderiales bacterium | reverse complement strand
GTCAGCCGCTGCAGCCGCCTCGCCACCGTCGTGTGCTCCACATCCAAGCGCCGCGCCGCCCCCGCATGGCTGCCGGTGCGCGCGACTTCCAGGAAGTAGCGCAGGTCGGACCAGTCGGGGAGGGTATCGGGTGGGGATGTGCGGGAATGGGTGGGGGTGGGGTGGGTGGGCGGCTTCATGCGTGCAATTTTGCCGTGTGGTGTGACCTGTCGCTGCCCGACGCGCGAACTCTCAGTGCGACGGATTGGTAGCAACCAACACCAAGATCCTTCAATGCTGGGGCGCTCGAATACGGACTGGCTCAGGGCGGTGCGGCGTTTGCCAAAAAGCGGATTCGAAGGGCGCACTCGTTCGGGCGCCGCGCCTTGGGTCAGCTATTGACTCATCTGCGCCATCGCCGCCTGCGACCTGACTGCCGCAAACGAGTCTCTCCCATCGCGGATCAGCCCGACTTGGGCCATGCTTGTGCTGGCCGCCATCAACTCCCGGCGTCTGTTCCCAACTGCTTGCTCAAAAGAGTTCCCAAGTAGGCGCGTACTGCAGGGTCCTCGGTCAAGCCGATGGCACGTTCAAACGCTTGAAGCGCCGATCCGAGACGACCCGCGACACTCTCAGCGCGAGCCAAGGTGACCCAGTAGGGCTGGTAGCCCGTGACATCAGGCGGCGACAGGCGTGAGAGCACCGTCAACGCGCTCGTCGCGTCCCCGGCCTCGACCATCGCCGCCGCCTGCGCCACGATCACCCCGACGGACGGGCTGTGGCGAGCGAGCAGGCCATACAAGGTGGCCAGCGCCTCATGGTTCGTGTGGCCAGTGATCGGGCGTTGGATATGAACCGACTGGATCGCTGCCTCGCATTGGTAGCGGCCGAAGATGCCTCGTTGCGAGGCTGCGGTCAGATGCCCCTCGGCTTCGACAATCAGTTCGCGTCGCCACAGGCGCGCATCCTGGCGATTCAAGGGAACGAAGCTGCCGTCGGCTGCCCGGCGGGCGGGCCGGCGGGCTTCGCAATACAGCATCAGCGCCAGTAGACCCCTAGGCTCCGGCTCGTGGGGGAGCAAGGCGACCAGCAGTCTGCAGAGGAACAAGGCCTCGTCGACGAGGTTGTGCTGCCCGGTATCGGCCCCGGGCACGGCATCCCAGCTCGTGCCATAGGCGGCATAGACGGCTGCGAGCACGTCCTCCAGACGTTCGGGCATGTCCTCCGCGGTGGGCAGTTCGAAGCGCAAGCCGGCATCGCGAATTTTCGCCTTCGCCCGCACCAATCGTTGGCCCATCGTGGCAGGCGCCACCAGGAAGGCAGCGCCGATCTGCGCCGCGTCCAGGCCCAGCACCGTCTGCAGCATCAGCGGCGTGCGCACGGCAGCGTCAATGGCAGGATGGGCGCAGACGAACAGCAGCTTGAGTCGGTCGTCGGGGACGGCCTGAGCCTCGGGCGCGAATTCGTCCTGCAGTAGCGCGAGGTCCAATGCCGAGGCGTCGACCACACCCTGGTGCCGGCGCATGTTGTGCAGGTGGTTGCGGGCCGCTGTCAGAAGCCAAGCCTGGGGGTTGGCCGGGACGCCGTCGGCCGGCCACGTGCGGAGCGCAGCGACGAACGCCTCGGACAGCGCGTCTTCGGAAGCCGCGATGTCGCGCGACCGAGCTACCAGCAGTGCCAGCAGCCGGCCGTAGGCATCGCGTGCCGCCAGTTCGGCGGCGTGGACTGCGCTCACGCGCCCGGGGGTGACATCGGCGGCAGCACGGGCCGCACTTCGACTGACGCGCAGGCCGCCGAGGGGGCCCGTGCGGCCCACTCCAGCGCTGCGTCGAGGTCAGGCACCTCGATGACGAAGTAGCCGCCCAGTTGTTCCTTGGTGTCGGCGAAGGGGCCGTCCTGCACCATGCGCTTACCGTCGCGAATGCGCACCGTGGTGGCGGTGTTTGGCCCCTGCAAGCCGTCGCCCTTGACGATGACGCCAGCCTGCGCCATCGCACCGATGAAGGCGTTCCAACCACCCCAGTAGGCGCCAGCCTGCTGGGGGTCGTTGCGCTTGGCGAACTCGCTCTCGGGCTCGTTGAGAAGAAGCATGTATTGCATGGTCGTGTTCCTCGGAAGATGTACGGAGTATCGGATGGAATGGGATGGGACGGTCAGCTCAGCAGCGCACGAGAGCGAGCCACCCAGGCGGTCGCGAGCAGGGCAACGGCCACGACCACGACGAAGGCGAGGATCGCCAATTGGCCCGGCATTGCGTCGAAGACACCGAAGTACACGTCCCCTGAGAACAGCGCGATGTAGCCGACCAGCGAGATGGCGAGAACCGGCACCGCAATGGCGCGCCGAGCGGCCAAGGTCAGCGAGCCGAGAAGTCCGCCGAAGACGCCGATAGCGAAGACGGCCGTCATCCAGGCTGGCAGCGAGAAGTAGATCTGCGCCTGCGCCGCCGACATGCCGGCTGCCATGGCCGAGCGCCCCGCGGGCGTGAGGGTGCCGATGAACTGGTAGATGCCGTAGATGTTCCACAGCACGCCGAAGCCGGCCATTCCCCAGAACCAGGCGGGCGCGCGGCTGCCCCGTGCATCGAGTGTCAAATCTGTCATTTCATGCTCCGTCGATGAGATAGCTAAGGGGCGCCGGGATAGCGCCTTGACTTGCTGCTCATTGGGATGACACGCGGGAAGCAGCGATTTCGACAAAAGAGCCAAACTTTCTTTGCATTCGCCTGTTTCGGGGTGGATTGTGTCGCGGAAGTCCGCGGTCGATCCATTACTGCTGATGGTGCCGCGGCTTGCATCCTTAGGGCCTGCGCGGGAGCACGTATCTTTCACGGAGAGACTTCAGCCCTGACGGTGGCGACCAGCAATTCATGGCCGCAAGCGAACGGCCGCTCAACTGTGACTGAGTGCTAGCGGCGACGGCGCTCGCCCGGCCATCGGGGCGTCCTGCAACAACGCCTTGTCGCCCTTGACGAGCATCAGCTCCGGCCGCACAGCCAGCAGATCCCAAAGAAACTGATCGCCCGGGTCGGGTGCTGGCGGCCCGGAGACGGCTTCAAGCGCGATGGCATGCTGCGCCAAGTCTGTCAGCAGCAGCTCAACCTCCGCGCTCGTCAGCCCGTGCAGGCGCGCAACGGCCGGGCGCGCGAGCGCTGCGGCGTACTCGGCCAGCAGCGCGGTCGACACCGCTAACGGAAACTTGGCCGCCCACATGCCGTCCAGCACGCGGGCCACGGATGAGCTGTCATCGCGCGTAATCAGTCCAGCGACGATGAGGTTGGTGTCGACGACTGCGATGCGCCCCTTGGCGGGGGTGCTTACGCGCCGCGCCGCTGCGCGCGGGTTTCGGCCTGAGCGAGTCCGAGGGCCTCGGCCTCGCTCAAGGTGCTCTGCGCTCGCACGCGGCGCACCAGGTCACGCGCGTCCTCGCGGGGCTTGATGCCGTAGAACTCAAGGCTTTCGTCGATGAGCTGGCTGATGGTCTTGTCGCTTCGGCCCGAGGCTTCCTTCAGCGCCTTGTAGCGGGCTTCGGTCAGGGTGATGGTGAGTCGGCGCATGATGAGGCATGTTGGCAACAAGACACCAAGGTGTTGATGTGTCCATGCACGAGTCTAGGGGTCGAAGTGCGCTCGCTGCGCAGCCAGCCACCGACCGTCGGTACTCCAGCGCTCGGCAAGGCCATCAGCCACAGCGCCGACGTGGTGAACGCGCCGGCATGAGCCGCAGTGCAGCGCACGCGTCGCAGTGCATCTCAAGAATCAGCAAGGCAGGCGAAATCGGCCACTTTCCGCGCTGCACATGCGGAAAGTGGCCGATCTGATTATCAAAAAATGATTGAAAAATCCGCTTATGCGCGCGTGCTTATCAACATTCATTTGAAAATCTCGCGGCGTCAGCCCCCGCGTTGCGTGCCGTTCTGCGGCAGCGCCGCTGCCACCCAGCGCTGCAGGTCGGCGCTGGCGGCGCCGCCCACGCGGCGGGCAATCTCCTGGCCGCCGGCATACAGCACCAGGGTGGGGATGCTGCGGATGCGATTGCGCACGCTGGCCTGGGGGTTGGCGTCGGTCTCGAGCTTGGCGTAGCGCACTTCGGGCTGCGCGGCGGCCGCGGCCTCGAACTGGGGCGCCATCATGCGGCAGGGGCCACACCACTCGGCCCAGAAGTCCACCAGCACCGGCGCCTCGCTGCCGGCAATGAAGGCCGGGAAGCTGGCGTCGGTCAGGGTGATGGGTGCGGCCTCGCGCAGGGCGTGGCCGCATTTGGCGCAGACCGGCGCGTCATTGAGCCGGTCCTCGGGCACGCGGTTGCGCGTGAGGCAGGCGGGGCACACGTGGATCATGTGCAGAACGCCTTACTGACCGGCGCGAACACCCAGCTTGCGCAGGATGCTCTCCATCAGGCACCAGCGCGTCAGCCCGCTCTGCAGCAGGTTGATGCCCACAAAGGCCGTGAAGGCGAGCCACCAGGGGCTCATGAACAGCGGGCTGCCGGGGACGCCGAAGGCCAGGGACAGCAGGATGAAGCTGCCGGCCACGACACGAACGATTTGCCATGAAGTCATGTGGATCTCCTTGAGGATCAGGCGGGTTGGGTGGGAGGCGAAGGTTGGAGGCCAGCCTCGCCGCGCAGCAGGTGCAGGCGGTTGCGCCAGGCCACGTAGTACAGGATGGGAATGACCACGAGCGTCAGCAGGGTGGACACCAGGATGCCGAACACCAGCGAGATGGCCAGGCCGTTAAAGATCGGATCGTCGAGGATGAACAGCGCGCCGATCATGGCGGCCAGGCCCGTGAGCATGATGGGCTGGGCGCGGGTGATGGCGGCATCGACGATCGCGGTCTCGAAGTCACGGCCCTCGCGCACCTGCAGGTTGATGAAGTCCACCAGCAGGATGGAGTTGCGCACGATGATGCCGGCCAGCGCGATCATGCCGATCATGCTGGTGGCCGTGAACTGCGCGCCCAGCAGAGCGTGGCCGGGCATGACGCCGATCACGGTCAGCGGAATCGGCGCCATGATGATCAGCGGCGTGAGGTAGCTGCCGAACTGCGCCACCACCAGCAGGTAGATCAGGATCAGGCCCACGGCGTAGGCAGCGCCCATGTCGCGGAAGGTCTCGTAGGTGATCTGCCACTCGCCGTCCCACTTGATGGTGTAGCCGCGGTAGGTGTCTTCCGGCTGGCGGATGAAGGTCTCGCCCAGGGTGCCGCCTCCGGGCACGGCAATCTGGCCGATGGCCGAGCGCATCTTGAACATGGCGTACAGCGGGCTGTCGATCACGCCGGCCGTGTCGCCCACCACATAGACCACGGGCAGCTGATCCTTGTGATACGCCGGCTGCTCGCGCACGGTGTCGGAGAGGGTGACAAGCTCGCGGATCGGCACCAGGCGGCCGGCGCTGCTGCGCACGTTGAGCGCCAGCAGGCTGTCGAGCGAGCCCTGCAGGGTGTCGGGCAGCTGGATCAAGGCGGGCGAGGGATGGCGGGTCTGGTCATGCAGCCAGGTGGCCGCCTCACCCGAGAGCCCCGTGCGCAGCGTGGCCACGATCTCGGCCTGGCTCACGCCGAGCAACGCAGCCTTGCGGCGATCCACCAGCAGCAGGCGGCGCGGGGCGGTGGCCAGCATGCTGTCGTCCACATCCACCACCCCCGGGGTCTGCTCAAACACGGCGCGCACCGCCTGGGCCACCTGCCGGGCGCCGGCGGCGTCCGGGCCATAGACCTCGGCCACCAGCGGGGCGAGCACCGGCGGGCCGGGCGGCACTTCAACCACCTTGACCTTGGCACCATGGCGCTGGCCGATGGCCACCAGCGCGGGGCGCAGGCGCACGGCAATGGCATGGCTCTTGTCCTTGCGATGCGCCTTGTCGACGAGGTTGACCTGCAGGTCGCCCATCTCGGGGGCGCTGCGCAGGTCGTACTGCCGCACGAGGCCGTTGAAGTTGATGGGGCTGGCGGTGCCGGCATAGGCCTGGTAGCTCGCCACCTCGGGCACGATGGCCAGGTAGGCGCCCAGCTCGCGCAGCACGCCGGCGGTCTTTTCCACCGGCGTGCCGGCCGGCAGGTCCACCACCACCTGGAACTCGCTCTTGTTGTCGAAGGGCAGCATCTTGAGCACCACGGCCCCGGCCACTGGCAGCAGGACCGACACCGCAATCAGCCCGGCCACACCCAGCCCGAGCAGGCGGCGGTTGCGTGTGCCGCGCGTGGCATCCAGCAGCGGGGCGAAGACGCGGCGAAACAGCGGGTCGAGCCGGCGCGTGAGCCCGCTCTGGGCGGGTTGCCCGTGCACTCCATGGCCTGGGGTCTCGCCTGCAGGGTGCGCCTTCATCCAGAGCCGTGCCAGCCAGGGCGTGACCACGAAGGCAATCGCCAGCGAGATCAGCATCCCCATGCTCGCATTGATGGGGATGGGGCTCATGTACGGGCCCATCAGGCCGCTGACAAAGGCCATGGGCAGCAGGGCGGCAATCACGGTGAGGGTGGCGAGGATGGTGGGGCCGCCCACTTCGTCCACCGCGCCCGGAATGATCTCGCGCAGGCTCCGGCCCGGATACAGGGCTTGGTGGCGGTGGATGTTCTCCACCACGACGATGGCGTCGTCCACCAGGATGCCGATGGAGAAGATGAGTGCGAACAGCGAGACCCGGTTCAGCGTGAAGCCCCAGGCCCAGGAGGCAAACAGGGTGGCGGCCAGGGTCAGTACCACGGCGGCGCCGACGATGGCGGCCTCGCGCCGGCCCAGGCTGGCAAATACCAGCGCCACGACCGACAGGGTGGCGAACAGCAGCTTCTTCATCAGCGTGTTGGCCTTGTCGTTGGCGGTGGCGCCGTAGTTGCGGGTCTCGCTCACGCGCACGCCCTGCGGAATCACGGTGTTGCGCATGATCTCCACCCGGCGCATGACGGCCTGGGCCACATCGATCGCGTTCTCGCCCGGCTTCTTGGTGATGGCCAGGGTCACGGCGTCGAACTCGCCGGCCTGTGCACCGGCCTGCACGAGCTCGTCGCGCGCGGTGGCGCCATGCCAGACATAGCGGCTTGCGCTCGCCGTGGCATCGCGCACGCGCGCCACCTCGCCCAGGTAGATCGGGCGGTTGTTGCGCACGCCAATGACCAGTTCTTCCAGATCGCGCGCGCTGGACAGCCAGGGGCCGGCCTCGAGGCTGACCGCCTGGTTGCCGCCGAGCAGATCGCCCACCGGCAGCCCCTGGTTGGCCGCCTGCAGCGCGCCGCGCAGATCGGCCACAGTGAGGCCGAGGGTGTTGAGCCGCGCCGGATCGATCTCCACGCGCACGGCCCGGCTCGGGCCGCCAATGACGCGGATCTCGCGCGTGCCGGCCACGCGCTTCAGGTCGCTTTCCATGCTGTGCGCCACATCGCGCAGCGTCGCAGGGCTCACGCTCGGCTGGTCGGCATATAGAGTGAGCGTGACGATGGGCACGTCATCAATGCCCTTGGGCTTGATGATCGGCGCTTCCACGCCCAGGCCGCGCGGCAGCCAGTCGGCATTGCTGTTGACGGTGTCGTACAGGCGCACAAGGGCCTCGGTGCGGGGCACGCCCACCTTGAACTGCACGGTAATGAGCGCCATACCCGGCCGCGAGACCGACATCACGTGCTCGACGCCGGCCATCTGCGCCAGCACCTGTTCCGCGGGGTGGGCCACCATCTGCTCCACATCGCGCACCCCGGCACCGGGAAAGGCGATCATGACGTTGGCCATGGTGACGTTGATCTGCGGCTCTTCCTCGCGCGGCGTCACCATGATGGCGAACAGGCCCAGCAGCAAGGCCAGCAGGGCCAGCAGCGGCGTGATCTGTGCCGCCTGGAAAAAGGCGGCGATGCGCCCCGAGACGCCCAGGGCATTGGGGTTGGGCGTGTTCACTTGGCGGCCTCCGGACGCACTCGTGCCGCGGCCTGCGGATCGGTGACGACGGATTCACCGGCGCTCAGTCCAGTCAGTACTTCAACGCGGCCGCCTTCGCTGGCACCCAGGCGCACGGCCCGCAGCAGCGGCTGGCCGGCAGCGCTCAATACATAGACCGTGTCCATCTCGGCGTGACGCTGCACGGCGCTCTGCGGAATCAGCAGGCGATCGGCGCCGGTACGGGCGCTGCCCGCATCGGCCAGCGCCAGACGGGCGAACTGGCCGGGGGCGACCCCGGGTAGGCCGCGAGGCAGATCGGCACGCACCTCCACGGTCTGGGTCGTGGCATCCGCCGTGGGCAATACCTGCAGGCGGGTGGGGGTGACCCCGCCATTCTGCGCGTCGGTGAGCCCGAGCGTGACCCGGGCTGCCGCGGCATCCGGCGCGGCGCGACCGGCCAGCCAGGACTGCGGCACGGCTGCGGACACGCGAAGCTGCGTGGGGTCGTACAGCGTCAGCAGGGGCCGGCCGGGCATCGCCATGTCACCCAGGGTGACAGGCACCTCGGCAATGACGGCGTCGTAGGGTGCGCGCAATACATAGAAGCCGGCCTGGGTGCCTGCGGCGCCGGCCTGGGCCAGCTGGGCATTGACCTGGGCGCGCGTGGCGTCGAAGTCGGTGCGCGCGCGGTCCAGTGCGGCCTGGCTGATGTACTGCTGCGCGAACAGCATCTTCTGGCGCTCGAACTCGCGGCTGGCGGCATCCAGCTGGGCCCGGGCGGCGGCTACCTGGGCCTGGCTGGCGGCGGCGCCCTGGTCGGCAGCGCGGGCGTCCAGGCGGACCAGCACGTCGCCGGCGCGCACGCTGTCGCCCGGCTTGACGCGCAGCTCCACCACATTGCCGGCCACCTGCGCCGCCAGGGTGGTCGAGCGCAGGGCCTGCACCGTCCCGTCAAAGCTGCTGCGGCCAGCATCTGCCGCACGCGTCACGGGCACGGTGGCCAGGCGCGATGCGGCTGCAGCAGGCACCTGGGCGGTGCTGTGTGCGGGTGCCAGCAGCGCGGCGGCACTGCCGACGGCGAGCGTGAGCAGCGTGAGGGCCACCGCCGGATGGCGCCTGAGCACGGCGGCGCCTGTGCGCAGCGGGGCCGGTATGGGGCGGGCGGTGTTCATGTCGGGCTTTGCGGATCGGTTCATACGTTCTATTATTTGCGCATGTACGCAAATAGTCAAATAGATGAGGCGATCGAGGTTCCGGCCTTGCCCGCGGCCTCACTCATGCGTTTGCGGAGCTCCGATCGCTGCGCTGTCCGACGGGGTGCTTGAGGCATGATTGCGGCTGATCCCACTCCGTCCTGCCACGTCATGGACCATCTTCCGCCCGAGGCCCTCAGTCAGGTGGCCGCCTATTTCCAGGCCCTGGCGGAGCCCACGCGTCTGCAGATCCTGAATCTGATGCGCACGCAGGAGCGCAGTGTGGGTGAGCTCGCCGAGCTGACGGGGTTCTCGATTGCCAACGTGTCGCGCCACCTGAGCTTCATGGCGCAGCATGGGCTGGTTGCGCGGGAGAGCCGGGGCAACAGTGCGATCTACCGCATTGCCGACCCCGCGATCTACGAGCTCTGTGACCTGGTCTGCGGCAGCATCGCCCGCAAGCACGAACGGGCAGCGGCTGCGGCCTCACCCTTCATTCGGACGATCGCAGCGGCCGGCGCTGCGCCACGGGCCGCGGCCAAGCCCGTAGCCAAGCCTGCTCGCAAGCGCAGCGCACGGGTCTAGGTACCGAGGATTGCGGCCGCAAACCGCGGCGCCAGCGCCACCGGCAGGTCGTGGCCCATGCCGTCGATGACGGACAGCTGGGCGCGCGGGATCTTGGCGGCCAGATCGCGCGCGCAGGCCGCGGGTACCAGCGGGTCTGCGCTGCCATGCAGGATGCGCGTGGGCGCCTGGATCTGCGCCAGCAGCGGCGAGCGGTCGGGGCTGGCGGCAATGGCGAGCAGCTGCCGCGTGAAGCCGCGCGGCCGGAAGCTGCGGTGGTAGGCAGCGCGTACGCGCGATTCAAGCTCCACCGGGTCGGGTGGGTAGCCCGGGCTGGCAATCGCGCTCAAGACCTTGACGCCGTGCGCCACCATGGCGTCTTCGCCGCGGCCGCGCGGGCGGGAGAGCAGGGCGGCGCGTGCCTTGAGCGTGGGGCCGGGCAGGCTGCGCGCACCGCTGGTGGTGAGCATCAGCGCCAGGTGCTGCACGCGCTGCGGCTGCCGGGCGGCCACAAGCTGCGCAATCATGCCGCCCATCGATACGCCGCACACATGCGCGCGCTCGATGCCCAATGCGTCCAGCAGGCCGATCGCGTCGGCCGCCATGTCGTTCAGCGTGTAGGGCGCGGCCACCTTCAGACCCAGTGCGTGGCGCACGGCCGACCAGCCGATGGCCGGCGTGGGCAGGTGATCAAAGCGCTGCGACAGACCGATGTCGCGGTTGTCGAAGCGGATCACGCGGCAGCCGTGATCGACCAGCGACTTGACCAGCGCGTGCGGCCAGGCGGTGAGCTGCATGCCCAGGCCCATGATCAGCAGCACCGGCGTACCGGTTTCGGGGCCGTCGATCTCGACTTCGAGTTCGATGCCGTTGGCGCGGACTTTCATGCGGCCGGACGGCGGCTCATTCGTGCGCGGTGCCGTAGAACCAGCGGCGCTGGCCGTCGGTGGAGAAGCGCTGCCAGGCCTGGGGGTTCTGTGCTAGGCGGTCGGCCACGGCGTAGAGCACCGCCGGGTTGAGCCCCAAGCCGATGTGGCTGGCGCTGACCTCGATGTTCTCGGTGTGCGGCGCCGGGTCATTGAGACTGCACTGCCAGGCGACCACGCCATCGGTCTTGCTGAAGATGGACGTGGTGGGCACAGGTGGCGCACGGCGGATGTGGTCCAGCAGTTCGTCGTCGTGATGCGGTGCATGGCCGGAGAGCATCTCGTACAGGCGCCAGGCGTTGGTGGCGCGCGGGTGGCCGGAAAACGGCGTGCCCAGCGTAATGACGCAGCGCGCCAGATCGGGCACTTCCTTGGCCACTTCGCGCGCGTAGATGCCACCGAGGCTCCAGCCGATCAGGCTCACGGGCTGGCCGTGTTCCTCGGCCAACTCGCGCACCAGCGCCGTGCAGCCGGCCAGCACGCCGGCGCGCGGGCCGAAGTTGAAGCCGAAGTTCCACGGGTAGGGGTTGTAGCCCTGGCGCGCCAGATACTGCCGCAGCGGCAGGGTGGTCATGTCATTGGCCCCCAGACCCGGAAACACCACCACGGGGTGACCATCGCCACGCGGCGCGTTGTTCAGGATGGGTGCTGCGGCGAGCATGGCCGCGTATTCCCAGGGCGCACGGCCCTCGAGCATCATCAGCCAGGTGGAGGGCGCGCGCAGATCGGAAAACGGTGGTGTGCCGGCTGCTCCAGCGGCCGCTGCACGTTCAGCGGTCGCGCCGCTGCCGCTGAAGTCGTCGGGCGCGTCGTCCCGGGCGGGCCGGCGCAGCTTCTGGACGCGCTTGGCCATGAGCTTGCTCGTGAGCGAGAGGTGCTTGGCGGGCATGGACGGATTATGGCTGAGGCGGCGGCGACAGGCCGGCCAGTTCCTCGAAGGCGACCTGCATGCCGTCTGCGATGCGCTGCACATCCGGCAGGGTCTTGCCGTCGGCAATCAGGCCCACATCGAGCTGGCCGTTGTAGCTCTGCACGGTGATGTTCAGCCCCACACCGTGGATGATGATCGACACGGGCGTGTAGGTCAGCATCTTGGCGCCCGCCAGGTACAGCGGCAGCTGCGGGCCGGGCACATTGGAGATGACGAGGTTTGCAAGCGGCGCAATCCGGTCGGCCAGGCCGCTGGCCCCATAGGCTTGCGTGCCGGCCGTGATCAGCCAGGGCAGGCCGATGGACGGTAGGTCGGTCGGAATCAGATGCTTTACGCCGGAGAGCGAGCCTTTGAGCGAACCCGTGGTGCGCATGAGGGCTGCCAGTCGATCGGCCGGCTTGCTCAGGTGTGTAGCCAGGCTCACCGCGGTCATCGTGGCCTGGGTGTTGGCGCGGGTGTCGCCTTCGGCGCGCAGGGAGATCGGCATGGCCGCAATAGCCGACTTGCGTGGCAGCGGCAGGCGCTTTTCCTTGAGGTAGTGGCGCAGGGCGCCGCTCACGAGGAACAGCACGGCGTCATTGAGCGTGGCGCCATGCGCGCGTGCGAGGCCCTTGAGCTCGCTAAGCGGCAGCCGTGCCGTGGCAAAGCTGCGTGTGGACGACACACTCCTGTTGAAGGGCAGGCGCGGACCGAAGGACCAGTTGCCCTGCTCGGCCGGTTTGCGTGAGCGTGCGGCTGGCTTGAAGCCCAGCCGTGTGCCGATCTGCGACAGCGCGGTCTGCCACGCGATCTTGCCCGCACTCATGGTCAGTTGCGTCAGCGTGCCAGGCAGCTGCTTGATGAGGCTGCCCGCCTGATCCATCTGATTCGCCAGTGCGCCCTTGAGCAGCGCGGTGGTGCCGAACTGCATCGGCTGGCGGTGCTCCGGTGGCGCGCCCACATCACGTGGTACAGGGGTGATGTCGAGCAGCACCTGCGCCAGTGCCACGCCGGCCTTGCCGTCCACTGCAGCGTGATGCACCTTGGTGTACAGCGCCACGGTGCGCGTACCCATGCGCTTGGGCAGGCCGCCGATCACGAAGAACTGCCAAAGCGGCCGCGTGCGGTCCATGGTCTGCGCGTGCAGATCGGCCACCCGTGCATTGAGCGCATTGGGGCCACCGGCCGCGCCGAGCTTGAGTGTCTGGATATGCCAGGCGAGGTCTGGCTCGCAGCGTTCCCAGGCCGGGTTGGCCACGTTCAGCGGCAGATTGCGCAGGCGGCGCGAGAGTGCGGGCGCAAGGTGCAGGCGTGCCGCCAGATGCTCGCGAATCTGCCGCGTCCATTGCGCAGCCGTGAGACCGGCGGGCAGCTCAAACAGGTGCAGTGCCCCCACATGCATGGGGGTGGCCGGGGTTTCGAGGTAGAGAAACAGTGCGTCGAGGGCCGACAGTTGCTTCAAGTGATGCTCCTGAAGAACAGGCCCTGATCGTAAGCGTTCAAGCGGGTTCGGACGAGGGGGCCGGTTTGGGCTTCACCAGACGCGCGGCGAGGATGCCGATCTCGTACAGGATGCACAGGGGCACCGCCAGCAGCAGCTGGCTCATCACATCCGGCGGGGTGACGATGGCCGCGATCACGAAGGCCGCCACGATCACGTAGCCACGGATCTCGCCGAGCTTCTGGACCGTGACCACGCCGGTACGCACAAGCAGGACCACGGCCACCGGCACCTCGAAGGCAATGCCGAAGGCCACGAACATGGTCAGCACAAACTCGAAGTAGGCCTGGATGTCCGGCGCGGCGGCAATGGACTCCGGCGCAAACCCCGCCACGAACTTGAAGACCATGGGCAGCACGACGAAGTAGGTATAGGCCATGCCCACAAAGAAGAGCAGCGTGCTGGAGACGATCAGCGGCATGGCAATGCGCTTCTCGTGCTGATACAGCCCCGGGGCAATGAAGGCCCAGACCTGATAGAGCACATAGGGCAGAGCGAGCAGGAAGGCCGCGAGCAGCGTGACCTTCATCGGCACCATGAAGGGCGTGATCACGCCGGTGGCGATCATCTTGGTGCCGGCGGGCAGCATGGCGATCATCGGATGCGCCACGAGGTCATAGATGTAGCCGGCCTTGGGCCAGAAGAAGGCCATCACGATGAACGGCACCAGCACCGCCACGACGCTGCGCAGCAGGCGATCCCGCAGCTCCAGCAGGTGGCTGATGAAGGACTGCTCCTTGTCCTGCGCGGCGTCTGTCATGAGCGTGTGGCTACGGGTTCGGTGGCTGCAGCGGGCGCAGGAGCATGGCTCATGCCGCCTTCGGCAGCCATGGCGTCGTACTCGGCAGCCGGCGGGGCGGAGACAGCGGGCGCCTGCGCAGCCGGTGCAGGTGCGGCTGCGGCACTTGCGCCGGTGGCAGGCTGCTGACTGTTGATCAGCATCTGAATCGACTGCGCATTCTTGCGCAGCGAGGATAGGCGGCTCTCAAGGCGGCTGATGTCGTCGATCAGCAGGTCAATCTCCATGCGCTGCACCACCGGGTCGCGGTCGGGGTCGAGCAGATGGGACGGGCCACCGTGCGCGCTCGGGTCAGGCAGGCCGCCGGCATCGCCTGGCGCGGGCAGAGCGGCGTTGCCGGGGTCGTGATACGCGGGGTTGTTCGGGTCGGTCGAGAGATCATTGCGCAGGCTGGCTGCGCCCTGGTCGAAGGTCTGCTGGACTTCGCCGGCTTCCTTGCGGATGGTCTGCTCGACGTCTCGTCCGGCGTTTTCGATCTGCTCCTTGAGCTTGCGCAGCTCGGCCATCTCACCCTCGCGGGCGATGTCGGCCTTGACGTCATTTACGTAGCGCTGCGCCCGGCCCAGCCATTGGCCAACGGTGCGAGCGACCTTCGGCAGCTTCTCGGGGCCAAGGACCACGAGCGCTACCGTGCCGGTCAGCAG
>JAIXTA010000134.1 GCA_027484405.1 Burkholderiales bacterium | reverse complement strand
CCTGCCGCTCCTTGGCTGTGTGGCCTATCTGACGCTGTGGGAGCGCAAGATGATCGGCTGGATGCACGTCCGTCTGGGGCCGAATCGCGTTGGCCCGCTGGGTCTACTGCAGCCGATCGCAGATGCCCTGAAGATGATGGTCAAGGAGATCATCGTTCCCGCGCAGGCGAACAAGGTGCTGTACGTCCTCGCGCCGGTCATGGTGATCATGCCTGCCATGGCGGCCTGGGCTGTCATTCCATTCGGTCCGGACGCGGCGCTGGCCAACATCAACGCCGGTCTGCTGTACATCATGGCGATCACGTCGATTGGTGTGTACGGCGTGATCCTTGCCGGATGGGCATCGAACTCCAAATACGCCTTCCTGGGTGCCATGCGCGCGTCTGCCCAGATGGTCAGCTACGAGCTTGCGATGGGCTTCGTGCTAGTCGGGGTACTCATCGTGTCCGGCACGCTGAACCTGAGCCAGATCGTCGGCAAGCAGCTCACGGGCACATTTGCAGATATGGGGCTGTCTTTCCTGTCGTGGAACTGGCTGCCCCTGCTGCCGCTGTTCGTGATCTACATCATCTCTGCCGTTGCGGAAACCAACCGTCACCCCTTTGACGTGGTCGAGGGCGAGTCTGAGATCGTGGCGGGCCACATGATCGAGTATTCGGGCATGTCCTTTGCCATCTTCTTCTTGGCCGAGTACGCCAACATGATCCTGCTGTCGGCGCTGACGGCACTCATGTTCCTGGGCGGCTGGGCGGCACCGGTGAGCTTCAAGCTGCTCGGCATGCAGACCCCGCAGATCATTCTGGACACCATGTGGTTCTGGAACTGGTTCTGGCTGTTTGCCAAGACCTTCTTCGTGGTCTCGTTGTTCATCTGGTTCCGCGCATCGTTCCCGCGCTATCGCTATGACCAGATCATGCGCCTGGGCTGGAAGATCTTCATCCCGATCACGCTGGTGTGGGTCATCGTGCTGGCCTGCTGGGTCATCTCGCCCCTGAACATCTGGAAGTAACGACGATGGACGCGGTCAAGGATTTTCTGTCGAGCCTCATGCTCGGTGAGCTCCTGAAGGGGATGAAGCTCACGGGCAAGTACATGTTCGCGCGCAAGATCACGGTGCAGTATCCGGAAGAAAAGACGCCGATGTCCCCGCGCTTTAGGGGTCTGCACGCCCTGCGCCGCTACGAAAACGGCGAAGAGCGCTGCATCGCCTGCAAGCTCTGCGAGGCCGTGTGTCCCGCCTTGGCCATCACGATCGAAAGCGATCTGCGCGACGACGGAACACGCCGGACCACGCGCTACGACATCGATCTGACCAAGTGCATCTTCTGCGGATTCTGCGAGGAGTCCTGCCCCGTGGACTCGATCGTCGAGACCCACATCCACGAATACCACGGCGAGAAGCGTGGCGATCTCTACTTCACCAAGGAAATGCTGCTTGCTGTGGGTGATCGCTATGAGAAGGAGATCGCCGCCAACCGCGCGAAGGACGCGGCTTTCCGCTGATCATGCTGCTTCCGATCCTGTTTTTTGCAGTTCTGCCGGCTGTGGTTGGCGTAGGCGCGTTCATCGCGACGGGCGCCGTGCTCAATGGGTTGTTCTGGTCATTCGCCACCGTCACGGTCAGCGCTGCGCTGGCGGTGATCAGCGTTCGCAACCCTGTGCATGCAGCGCTTTTCCTGGTGCTGAGCTTCTTCTCGACGGCTGCCATTTGGCTGCTGCTCAAGGCCGAGTTTCTCGCCATCGTGCTGATCCTCGTCTATGTCGGCGCGGTGATGGTGCTGTTCCTGTTCGTCGTCATGATGCTGGACATCAATTTCGACAAGCTGCGCGAAGGATTCCGTCGCTACATGCCCCTGGGGCTGCTGGTCGGTGCCGTCATGGTCGCGCAGATGGGCATCCTGCTCACTCGCAGCTTCCCGGTCACCACGGCGCAGGCCATCGGTCCTGTACCCGGCACGAACAACACGCGTGAACTCGGCAAGATCATGTACTCGGATTATGTCTTCCACGTTCAGGTGGCTGCTGTCATCCTGTTCGTCGCGCTGATTGCCGCAGTCGCGCTCACACTGCGTCGGCGCAAGGACGTGCGATACAACGACCCGGCGGGCGCCGTTCGGACGCGAGCCTCAGATCGTGTTCGGGTCGTGAACGTCCCGGCAGTCAAGTCCGCCGCGCAGGACCCGACCTCGGAGCAGGCCTCCTAGGCGCCTCCCCGCAAGAATTCACGAAAATCCAGGGACCCTTGCACACGTGCTGACGCTCGCTCATTTTCTTACCTTGGGGGCGATCCTGTTCGCCATCGCCATCGTTGGCATCTTCATCAATCGGCGCAACGTGATTGTCCTGCTGATGGCGATCGAACTCATGCTGCTCGCCGTCAACATGAACTTCGTGGCGTTCTCGCACTTCCTGGGCGATCTGCATGGTCAGGTATTCGTGTTCTTTATCCTGACCGTGGCCGCTGCCGAGTCGGCGATTGGCCTTGCCATCCTTGTTGTGCTCTTCCGGAATATCGACACGATCAATGTCGATGAGCTTGGCGCGATGAAGGGCTGATCACCATGAAGACAGCCTATCTCCTTGCTGCGTTTTCGCCCCTCGTCGGTGCCGCCTTGGTGGGGATCTTTGGAACGGCCCTGGGCGGTCGCAAGATCGGCCGTGGCCTAGCGCACTGGATCACCATCATTGGCGTTCTGGTTGCTGCCCTTGCCTCCAGCTGGACCTTGGCAGATGTGCTTGCGGGCAACACCTTCAATGGCACCCTGTATGAATGGGGGCGAGTAGCCGGCGTGAAGTTCGAGATCGGCTTCCAGATCGATACCCTGTCCGCCATGATGATGTGCGTGGTGACCTGGGTGTCGCTGATGGTACACATCTACACCATCGGCTACATGGAAGAGGACCCGGGCTACCAGCGCTTCTTCGCCTATATCTCGCTGTTCACCTTCAGCATGATGATGCTCGTGATGAGCAACAACATGCTCCAGCTCTTCTTCGGCTGGGAAGCGGTGGGCCTGGTCAGCTACTTGCTGATCGGCTTCTGGTACAAGAAATCGACCGCCATCTATGCCAACCTGAAGGCCTTCCTTGTCAACCGGGTTGGTGACTTCGGCTTCATTCTCGGCATTGGCCTCGTGCTCGCCTACACGGGTTCGATGAACTACACGGAGATATTCGCCAAGGCGCCCAGCCTGGCTGGCGTGCTCTTCCCGGGAACCGACTGGCTGGTCGTCACGGTGGCGTGTATCTGCCTGTTTATCGGTGCCATGGGCAAGAGTGCGCAGTTTCCGCTGCACGTTTGGCTGCCGGACTCGATGGAAGGCCCCACGCCCATCTCGGCCCTGATCCACGCCGCAACCATGGTCACGGCCGGCATCTTCATGGTGGCTCGGTTTTCGCCGCTGTACGAGATGTCGACCACCGCCCTGTCCTTCGTGATCATCATCGGTGCCATCACCGCGCTGTTCATGGGCTTTCTGGGCATCATCCAGAACGACATCAAGCGCGTCGTGGCGTACTCCACGCTCTCCCAGCTGGGCTACATGACGGTCGCCCTCGGTGCCTCAGCCTACAGCGTGGCGATCTTCCACCTGATGACGCATGCCTTCTTCAAAGCGCTGCTGTTCCTTGCCGCAGGCTCGGTCATTATCGGGATGCACCACAACCAGGACATCCGCCACATGGGCGGCCTGTGGAAGTACATGAAGATCACATGGGTCACCTCGCTGATCGGCTCGCTGGCCCTGATTGGCACGCCGTTCTTCGCAGGCTTCTACTCCAAGGAATCGATCATCGAGGCCGCCAGGTACGCCACCGTGCCCGGCGCAGGCTTCGCGTACTTTGCAGTGCTGGCCGGGGTCTTCATCACCGCCTTCTACTCCTTCCGCATGTATTTCCTGGTGTTCCATGGCAAGGAGCGCTTCCGCGACATCGCGCATGAACATCATGACGACCATGACCACGCCCACGGCGCCCACGAGCCGCATGAGTCTCCGGCGGTCGTTACCGTGCCCTTGATGATGCTGGCGATTCCGTCGGTGATCGTCGGCCTGATCGCCGTCGGCCCGATGTTGTTTGGTGACTTCTTCAAGGGCGTGATCACGATCGACACGGCCGCACACCCGGCCATGGCCAAGCTGGCCGAGCACTGGGTGCACTTCACCGAGACCAGCGGCAAGGGCATGGAATGGATGGGCTATGGCCTTCATGCCGTGGTGACCCTGCCGTTCTGGCTGGCGGTGGCCGGTGTGGCCAGCGCTTGGTTCATCTACCTGCGCAAACCCGAGATCGCGGAGTCCGCGCGCAGGATCTTCTCGCCCATCTATACGTTGCTCGAGAACAAGTACTACATGGATCGCTTCAATGAGATCGTGTTTGCTGCAGGTGCGCGCCTGCTTGGGCGCGGTCTTTGGAAAGCCGGCGACCAGGTGGTGATCGATGGCGTGGCGGTCAATGGCAGTGCGCGCGCCGTGGGCTGGTTCGCATCGGTGATTCGCGAGCTGCAGTCAGGGTTCATCTACCACTACGCCTTCGCGATGATCCTGGGCCTGCTGGCGCTGCTTTACTTCTTCCGCTGAACTGACAAGACCGAGAACATGAGTTCACTGCCTTTGCTTTCCATCGCGATCTGGACGCCGATCCTGTTCGGCGCCGTGATCCTGGCGATGGGTTCGGATCGCAACGCCGGCATCGTGAGAGGGGTCGCGCTGGCCGGTGCGCTGATCAGCTTCCTGGTCACGCTGCCGCTGTATGCGGGCTTCGACGCCAGCTCCGCCGCACTGCAGTTCACCGAGAAGGCGGTGTGGGTGGAGCGCTTCAACATCCACTACGCGCTCGGGGTGGATGGCATTGCCCTGTGGTTCGTCCTCCTCACCGCGTTCATCACGCTGATCGTCGTGATCGCCGCCTGGGAGGTGATCAAGAGGAACGTCGGTGCCTACATGGCGTCCTTCCTGATGCTGTCGGGCCTGATGATCGGCGTCTTCTCGGCCACCGATGCGCTGTTGTTCTACATCTTCTTCGAAGCCACCCTGATCCCGATGTACATCATCATCGGTGTGTGGGGCGGCCCGAATCGCGTGTACGCAGCCATCAAGTTCTTCCTGGGCACGCTGCGGGGCTCGCTGCTGATGCTGCTGGCGCTGATCTATCTGTACCAGCAGTCCGGCGGCTCGTTCGATCTGGCCACCTGGGCCAAGACGCCGATTCCGCTGGCGGCGCAGACCCTGCTGTTCTTCGCCTTCTTCTTCGCGTTTGCAGTCAAGGTGCCCAT
>JAIXTA010000095.1 GCA_027484405.1 Burkholderiales bacterium | reverse complement strand
CTGCACCAGCCAGCGCAGGCGATGACGAGGTCGCTTTTGCATGGCCTGCGAAGGGCAACGTGGTCGAGTCCTTCAATGACGTCAAGAACAAGGGCGTTGATATTGCGGGCAAGGCCGGTGATCCGATCTTTGCTGCCGCTGATGGACAGGTGGTGTACGCCGGCAGCGGGTTGCGCGGCTACGGCAACCTCATCATCGTCAAGCACAACGCCACCTACCTAACGGCCTATGCGCATAACCAGGCGCTGGTCGTCAAGGAAGGCCAGCGGGTCAAGAAGGGCCAGAAGATCGCGGAAATGGGCTCATCCGACGCCGACCGGGTCAAGCTGCACTTCGAGATCCGTCGGCAGGGACGTCCTGTGGACCCTGCCAAGTTGCTGCCGGACAAACCATGAGCGACACGGGCGGCAGCATCAACGCTCAATCTGCGGCCGATGACGCAGATGCCGCCCTGTTGCACGCTCTCGCCATCGACATCGAGCTCGACACTGGTCTGGACGCAGCCGATTTGGAAGATGGAGATGAGGAGCTTGATCCGGATGCGCTGACTGCGGAGTCGGCGGGCGAGGAGCAAGACGCAGTCGCACCCGCGCCCGCTGCACGCGCTGACCGACGCCGCCTGCTGAAGGCGGATGAAGTCTCCGGTGGCGCCACGATCGACAAGTATCTCAATGAGATCGGGGCAAAACCGCTGCTCACGGCAGAAGAAGAAGGGCGCTACGCACGCGCATTGCGTGACGGCGACTTCAGTGCGCGCCAGAAGCTGATCGAGCACAACCTGCGCCTCGTGGTGTCGATTGCCAAGCGCTACCAGGAGCGAGGCGTGGCGTTGCTCGACCTGATCGAGGAAGGCAACCTCGGGTTGATCCACGCCATCGAGAAGTTCGATCCCGATCGGGGTTTCCGATTCTCTACCTACGCCACCTGGTGGATCCGGCAGGCCGTTGAGCGGGCAATCATGATGCAGTCGCGTACGGTGCGACTGCCGATCCATGTCCTGCGCGACCTCACCCATGTGCTGCGCGCCAAGGGCAAGCTCGAGCGAGCTCAAGGCAGCGGCGCGGATCCTTCCGCCCAGGTCAGCGACGCCAGCATTGCGGAGCAGCTCGGTTCCTCAGCCAAGGAGGTCGCGGCGCTGCTGCAGCTCGGGGCCGATGCCATCTCACTGGACACTCCCCTGGCCGATGATCCGACGTCCACCATGCAGGACGTCATGCAGTCCGACAGTGCCACGCCCGACGAGGTGATGGACACCTCCGAGCGCGGGCGTCTGATCGATGAATGGCTCAACCGCCTGAATATCCGCCAGCGCCGCGTGATCGAGCGACGCTTCGGCCTGCATGGGCTTGAACCGGCCACGCTGGAAGAGATTGCCGACGAGATGGAGCTGACGCGCGAGCGGGTGCGCCAGATCCAGCAGGAAGCGCTGGTGCGTCTGAAGCGTGTGCTGGCTGCCAGCGGCGTCACGCGCGACAACCTGCTCTAGTGCGGCGCGCAGCAGAGCTGCACCGGCGCATGCGCCGCAAGGGCTGGGATAATCATGGGTTTTCGCACCCGGAGCCGCACGGTGACGCCCACGCTGGTCTTTGATCTCGAAACCATTCCTGATGCCGAGGGCCTTCGCGCCATCCGCAGCGATCTCGACCATCTGGACGACACGGCGCTGGTGGATGCAGTCCTGGCCGAACGGCAGGCAGAAAAGGGCACGACCTTCCTGCCGCACCATCTGCACAAGATCATCGCCATCGGCTGCGTGTTCCGCAGCGACAAGGGCCTGCAGGTGCGTTGCCTGGGCGATGAGCGCACCGACGAGGCGCGCCTGATTGCCGACTTCTTCAAGCTGATCGACCACTACACCCCGCAGCTCGTCAGCTGGAATGGCGGCGGCTTCGATCTGCCCTGTCTGCACTACCGCGCCATGAAGCATCTGGTCCCGAGCACACGCTACTGGGAAAACGGCGACGAGGACCGCGACTTCAAGTGGAACAACTACCTGAGCCGCTACCACACGCGCCACCTCGACCTCATGGACTACCTCGGCATGTTCACCGGTCGGGCCAATGCACCGCTCGATGAACTGGCCAAGCTCTGCGGTCTGCCGGGCAAGCTCGGTGTCGATGGTTCCCAGGTGCTGCCCATGTGGCGCGAGGGCCGGCTGGCGGAGATCCGCGCCTACTGCGAAACCGACGTGATGAACACCTACCTGCTGTACGCACGTCACCAGGTGCTGCGCGGCGTGATGAGCCGCGAGGCCTACGAGGCCGAGGAGCAGCTCGTGCACGACACGTTGATCGAACTGCCCGGCGAGCACTGGGCGCAGTATTTGGACGCCTGGAGCCCGTCGGCATGAGGCGCAACCGCAATCCGAACCTGCAGCCGCGCTTCGATGAACTGACGATCGAGTCCATCGACCTGGAAGCTCAGGGTGTCGCGCACCGCGCACCGGAGCCTCACCCGGACAGCGGCGAGCTGCCTGCACAGGGCAAGGTGGTGTTTGTGCGCGGCGCACTGCCTGGCGAACGTGTGCGTGCCGAGGTGGTGCGTGAGAAGCCCAGCTTTGCCGTGGCCGAGCTCACCGAGGTGCTGCACGAGAGTCCGCTGCGCGTCACGCCGCGCTGCAAGCACTTCGGCACCTGTGGCGGATGCTCCATGCAGCATGTGGAGCCGATGGCGCAGGTCGCCATCAAGCAGCGCGCGCTCGAGGACTGCCTCTGGCATGTGGGCAAGCTCAAGCCCGCCCAGGTGCTGCCCCCGATCGCCGGGCCGGCCTGGGGCTACCGTTATCGGGCGCGGCTTTCGGTGCGCCATGTGGAGAAGAAGGGCGGCGTGCTGGTGGGTTTCCATGAGCGGGCGTCCAGCTACGTGGCCGACATGACCGAGTGCCACATCCTGCCGCCGCATGTGGCCAAGCTGCTGGTACCGCTGCGCGAGTTGATTGCCGGGCTCTCGATCCGGGACCGCATGCCGCAGATCGAGCTGGCCGTGGGGCAGCGCGACACCATCATGGTGCTGCGCGTCCTGGAGCCGCCCACGGCGGCCGACCATGCGCTGCTTGCGGCCTTTGAGGACGCGCATGGCGTGCTGTTCTGGCTGCAACCCAAGGGGCCGGACTCCATCCACCCGCGCGACCCCGCACGCGCTGGTGACCTGCACTACCTGCTGCCCGAGTTCGGCATCCGCATGCCCTTCAAGGCGACGGACTTCACCCAGGTGAACCACCAGATCAACCGTGTGCTGGTGGACCGCGCCATCCGGCTGCTCGACGTGCAGCGCACCGATCGCGTGCTGGACCTGTTCTGCGGCCTGGGCAACTTCACGCTGCCGCTGGCCACGTTGGCGGCGCAGGTGCACGGCATCGAAGGCAGCCAGACCTTGGTGGATCGGGCGCTGGTCAACGCCAGGTTCAACGGCGTTGCGGATCGCACGAGCTTTGCGGCCCGCAACCTGTTCGAGGTGACAACGGATGAGGTTCGCAGCTGGGGGCGCTTTGACCGCTGGCTGATCGATCCGCCGCGCGAAGGTGCGCTGGCCGTGGCACGGGCAGCGGCGGCGCTGGCCCCGGCCGAGCGGCCCGCGCGCGTGGTTTACGTCAGCTGCAACCCGGCCACGTTGGCTCGCGATGCGGCCGTGCTAGTGCACGAGGGCGGCTGGCTGCTGAAGTCGGCCGGCGTGATCAATATGTTCCCGCACACCAGCCATGTGGAGAGCATGGCGGTTTTTGAGCCGGTATTGGCCGATAGTGATTGAAAATGACTCGCCAGTAAGACTCAGATTGGCCAAAGAGCCGCATCAGGCAAGCGAGAAGTCGGTTTCTTGAGTTCTTGATATTTATGGCCGAAAAAGAAACAAAAAGGGTCGCTTGCGCGACCCTTTTTGCTTGCAGGGCGCCGGCTGGCGCCGCGAGCCTTACTCCTGGTTACCGATACCGAACAGGGCCAGCAGGCTGGAAAAGACGTTGTAGATGTCCAGATACAGCGCCATCGTCGCGGTGATGTAGTTGGTCTCGCCACCCATCACGATGCGGTTGATGTTCCACAGCATGAGCAGGGAGCTGATGCCCAGGACCATCACAGTCAGCGCCAGCATCAGGGCCGGCAGCTGGAACACGATGCCGATGATCGCGCCCACCATCACCACCAGTGCACCCACCATCAAGAACTTGCCCATGCCGGACAGATCTTTCTTGATGATCGAGCCCAGGGTGGCCATGACGGCAAAGATGACCGCCGTGCCACCGAGCGCGCTCATGATCAGGCTGGCGCCGTTGTTCATGCCCAGCACGATGCCGACCAGACGCGACAGCATCACACCCATGAAGAAGGTGAATGCAAGCAGCAGGACAACGCCCATGCCGCTGTTCTTGTTCTTCTCGATGGCGAACATGAAACCGAACGCGCCGGCCATGAAGACGATCAGCGACAGGATCGGGCTCTTGAGCATCGTCTTGTCGAGTCCCATTGCCATGGCCAGCCAGGCGCCGGCAATCGTCGGGACCAGCGAGACGGCGAGCAGCGCGTAGGTGTTGCGAAGCACCTTGTTGCGTTGCTCGGCAGACAGGGTCGTTTGACCGTAGCTGCCAATGGTTTGAACTTCAGCCATGGACGTGCACTCCTCGATGAGATCCGGAGCCGGTCGCGACGCAAAGGCGCATCGTGCCGAATCCGTGCTTTGGAGCAGGCATTGTGACGCAAAGTTTCCCGTGCACGCGAATGCGAGCCCGTATTTCTGGACGGGGTTTTCCCTATGAAATCAGTGACTTGCACGTACTGCTCAGCGATTCGGACGCGGCGTGCGCCACCTGCCCGTCAGGCCGCGTGTCCTGCCAATGCGAGCAGCGCATCACCGTGGGGCACGCAAACCAGGCGGGCCTTTCGCGCGGCCTGGTGCACCCGCTTGTCCTTGGACACGAGGGGACACGCCAGGGTGTGGGCTAGGTCCAGAAAGGGCTGGTCGTCCGCATCCAGGCAGCGGGCCGGGCAGGGGCGAAGCGGGGTGCTGTGCAGGTGGACAAGCGAGATGGCGTGCGCGAACACCTGTGCAGCAGAGTCGTCCGTCTCATTGTGCGCAGGTGCTCGCGCGCGGATGGCCGGGTAGTCGAGAACGCGGCGCAGTTCCTCAAGCAGATGATCAGTGGCCATCCAACGCATCTTGCCGGCACGCAGCGCCTGCATCAGGGCGCGGGCCTGAGGATCGCCAAAGACCAGCAGGTCCAGCACCGCGTTGGTGTCGAGCACGACCATGGCCGTGGCCTCGCGGGGCAGTGCGCGTTGCGCCGGTGGGGCGGGCGACGGCATGTCGACCTCAGAAGGTGTCTTGAAGGGTTCAGGGACCTGCGCTGAGCGCAGCGCAGGTCAACGCTGCGGTGCCCGAACCTGGACGGTCACCCAGTTGCGCGCGGTTGGCGGCAGCGTGCGCGCGTCGCCTGTGCCTACCGGTTCGACCATGAACGCGTCGGGTGAAAGACCCACTTCGGTAACCAGGCGCTCACGCAATCGCGACACTCGCCTTTCGTCGAGCCCTTCGACAGAGGGTGCCTGCAACACGATCCGGGCGTCCGGATGTGAACGGACATAGGCAATCACGGTCGACAGTCCGGACAAGGACAGGGGCAGCGGTTCGGAGTCGTTCTCGGCATAGCGTACGAGCACCGCCGGCGGCAGGGCGCCCGATGCCATGGGCAGGGGCGGTGGCGGCTCCTGCATGCGCGCCGCGACCGACTGCGCTGCCGGAGGAATGGGGGCGGGCACACCTGCAAGGCGCGCCCAGTGGTAGCACAGCACCGCAAAGACCAGCCCGACGAGGATCAGGACGATGCCATTGCGGCGCGACTCGCGCGCCAGCTCGGTCTCGGTCACTGGAGTCTCGTTCATATTGGGTGTCCCTGCGATGCTGTGGTGCCGACCGATCAGGCGGCCAGCAGCTGACGCAGCACGAAGGGCAGGATGCCGCCGTGCTTGTAGTAGTCCACCTCGATCGGGGTATCGATACGGGACTTCACAGACACGTTCAGCGTGCTGCCGTCGGCGCGCTTGACGACGAGCGTCATGTCGGACTGCGGCTTGGACACGTCACCGATCACGTCAAACGTGTCGGTGGCCGTCAGGCCCAGGCTTTCGGCGCTCTCGCCGGCCTTGAACTGCAGGGGCAGCACGCCCATGCCGACCAGGTTGCTGCGGTGGATGCGCTCGAAGCTGCGCGCCACCACGACCTTCACGCCGAGCAGCTGCGTGCCCTTGGCGGCCCAGTCGCGGCTGGAGCCCGTGCCGTATTCCTCGCCACCGATGACGATGGTGGGCGTGCCGCGCTTGATGTATTCCATGGCGGCGTCGTACACGGTGGTCTGCTGACCGTCGAGCAGGGTGAAGCCGCCTTCGATGCGCGTGCCATCCGCCTTGGGCGGCAGCATGAGGTTCTTGACGCGCACGTTGGCAAAGGTGCCGCGGATCATGATGTCGTGGTTGCCGCGACGGCTGCCGTAGCTGTTGAAGTCGGCCTTGGCCACGCCCTTGCCAGTGAGCCACTTGCCAGCGGGCGTGGTCTCCTTGAACGAGCCGGCCGGCGAGATGTGGTCGGTCGTGACGGAGTCACCGAGGATCAGCAGCGGCTTGGCGCCGGCGATCGCCGCCACCGAGGAGGGCTGCATCGAGAACTCGTCAAAGAAGGGCGGGCGGGCGATGTAGGTGGACTCGGGCCAGGTGTAGACCTGACCTGACGGCGCCGGCACGTTGTTCCACAGGTCGTGGTCCTTGGTGAAGTCGGCATACAGGCGCTTGAAGACCTGCGGGTCCTGCGCGAAGGGCATGACCGCATTGATCTCCTCGCTGGTGGGCCACACGTCCTTGAGGAACACAGGCTTGCCGTCGCTCCCGGTACCCAAGGGCTCCGTGGTGAGGTCCATGTTGGCCTTGCCTGCGATGGCAAAGGCCACCACCAGCGGCGGGCTGGCCAGGAAGTTGGCCTTCAAGTTCGGGTGGATGCGGGCCTCGAAGTTGCGGTTGCCGGACAGCACGGCGGCGCACACCAGATCATTCTTGGTGATGGTCTCGTTGATCTCGGGCGCCAGGTCACCGGCGTTGCCGATGCAGGTCGTGCAGCCGAAGGCCGCCACGTTGAAGCCGAGCTTGTCCAGATAGGGCTGCAGGCCGCTCTTGGCGAGGTAGTCCTCCACCACGCGGGAGCCGGGACCCAGGCTGGTCTTGATGTGCGGTGCGACCTTCAGGCCCTTTTCCACAGCCTTCTTGGCCAGGATGCCCGCGGCCAGCATCACGCCGGGGTTGGACGTGTTGGTGCAGGAGGTGATGGCGGCAATCAGCACATCGCCGTTGCCGATCGTCGTGTCGCCATTGCCGGTGGCAAAGCGGGTGTTCAGCTTGTCGGCGGGCTGGCCGAAGCCGTTCTCTGCCACGGGGGCGGAGAACAGGGTGTTGAAGCTTGCCTTCATCGAGGGCAGCTCGATGCGGTCTTGAGGACGCTTGGGGCCAGCCAGAGAAGGGACGATCGTCGTGAGGTCCAGGGTCAGCGTCGAGCTGTACATGCAGTCGCCGGCCTTGGGCATGCCGAACAGGCCCTGCGCCTTGAAGTAGGCCTCGAACTGGGCGCACTGCTCGTCGGTGCGGCCGGTCTTCTTCATGTAGTCGACCGTCTTGTCGTCGACCGGGAAGAAGCCCATCGTGGCGCCATATTCAGGGGCCATATTGGCGATGGTGGCGCGGTCCACCACGGACAGCGATGCAGCGCCTTCGCCGAAGAACTCGACGAACTTGCCCACCACCTTGTGCTTGCGCAGCATCTGGGTCACGGTCAGCACCAGATCGGTGGCCGTGACGCCTTCATTGAGCTTGCCCTTGAGCTCGACGCCGACGACGTCCGGCGTCAGGAAGTACACGGGCTGGCCGAGCATGCCGGCTTCCGCTTCGATGCCGCCCACGCCCCAGCCGACCACACCCACGCCGTTGATCATCGTGGTGTGGCTGTCGGTACCCACGAGGGTGTCGGGGTAGTAGGTGTCACCCTTGGACTGCAGACCCTTGAACAGGTACTCCAGGTTCACCTGGTGCACGATGCCGATGCCCGGGGGCACGACGCCGAAGGTGTCGAAGGCCTGCATGCCCCACTTCATGAACTGGTAGCGCTCGGTGTTGCGCTGGAATTCGAGCTCCATGTTCTTGCGCAGCGCATCCGGCGTGCCGAAGTGGTCGATCATGACTGAGTGGTCCACCACGAGGTCCACGGGCACCAGGGGCTCGATGGTCTTGGGGTTCTTGCCCATCTTGTCGGCCACGTTGCGCATGGCGGCCAGGTCAGCCAGCAGGGGCACGCCGGTGAAGTCCTGCAGCACCACGCGGGCCACCACGAAGGGGATCTCATCCGTGCGTTCGGCCGTGGGCTGCCAGTTGGCCAGCTGCTTGATGTGTTCCTCGGCCACCTTCTTTCCGTCGCAGTTGCGCAGCACAGCTTCCAGCACGATGCGGATGGACACCGGCAGCTTGCTCACATTGGGGAAGCTCTTGGCCAGCTCGGGCAGGCTGTAGTAGGTGCCCGTCTTGCCGCCCGCGGTGAAGCTCTGGCGGGTGTTGAACAGGTTGTGACTCATCGAAAACTCCGTGATCGAATCTCAGTGCTCGAAAAAATGGGCAGCGTGGAGGCTGCACCAAAGACTTACTTCTTCTCTGCGGGAGCAGCCGGAGCGGCTGCGGGGCTTGCCGGGGTGGCAGCAGGTACAGCAGCGGGGGCAGTCTCGGCCGGCTTGACCGCATCTGTGGAAGCAGGCGCCGCGGGTGCAGGTGCAGCAGCCGGTTTGGCATCACTTTTCTTGTCGTCCTTGTGTTCAGCCGCATGCTCTGAGGTCGGCAGTTCGACCTTGTCGCCGCTCTTGACGAGGATGAACAGGAACAGGCCGACGACAGCCAGCGCGATAGCAATCCACTTCCACATGATGTTTCTCCCTCAGAAACAGGTTGATCAGGCCGACGTCCTCAGATGACGTACAGGTCCATGTACTCGTTCACCGACATGGCTTCGAGCTTCTTCTGATCCAGCGATACAGCAAGGATCGCGTCCTGCTGCTTGGTCGGGAAGCGGCGCGCCAGATTGGTCTTGAACTTCTCCACGAGGACGGGGATGCCTTCCTTGCGGCGACGCTTGTGGCCGATCGGGTATTCGCAGACGATCTCCTTCAACTTCTTGCCGTCATTGAACTCGACGGTGAGGGCGTTGGCGATGGAGCGCTTCTCGGGGTCGTGGTAATCCTTGGTGAACTGCTTGTCCTCGACGCAGACGATCTTGTCGCGCAGCTTGTCAATACGCGGATCCTTCGCGATCTTGTCCTCGTAGTCCTCGGCGGTCAGGCGGCCGAAGATGATGGGTACGGCCACCATGTACTGGATGCAGTGGTCGCGGTCGGCCGGGTTGTTCAGCGGGCCCTTCTTGTCGATGATGCGGATGCAGGCCTCGTGCGTGCGGATCGTGATCTTCTTGATGTCTTCGACCGACTTGCCGGCCTTCTTGAGCTGGGCGTGAATGTCCATGGCGCATTCCACGGCGGTCTGGCTGTGGAACTCGGCCGGGAAGCTGATCTTGAACAGCACGTTCTCCATCACGTAGCTGCCGTA
The DNA here is from genome assembly GCA_027484405.1 of Burkholderiales bacterium. Classification (GTDB taxonomy): domain Bacteria; phylum Pseudomonadota; class Gammaproteobacteria; order Burkholderiales; family Burkholderiaceae_C; genus Piscinibacterium. The sequence continues at coordinate 5,650 of JAIXTA010000095.1, read as the reverse complement.
GGGGCGCTGGAACTTGAACTCGTTGCCCTTGAACAGCACGTCGTAGAAGCCCCAGGTCTTTGCGGTCAGCACGCTCGGGTAGCCCATTTCTCCGGTCTTGGCGATCAGCGCGAGGCGCACGGCGCGGCTGGTGGCGTCGCCCGCGGCCCAGCTCTTGCGGCTGCCGGTGTTGGGCGCATGGCGGTAGGTGCGCATGGCCTGGCCGTCCACGAAAGCGAGCGACACGGCGTTGATCAGCTCTTCACGGTTCAGGCCGATCATCTGGCCGACCACGGCGGTGGAGGCGAGCTTGACCAGGATCACGTGGTCGATGCCCACACGATTGAAGCTGTTCTCCAGCGCCATGCAGCCCTGGATCTCATGGGCCTTGACCATGGCCGTGAGCACGTCCTTCATGGTCAGCGGCTTCTTGCCGGCGGCGATGTTGGTGCGTGACAGCCAGTCGGCGGTGGCGAGGATGCCACCCAGGTTGTCCGAGGGGTGACCCCATTCGGCCGCCAGCCAGGTGTCGTTGAAGTCCAGCCAGCGGATCATGGCGCCGATGTTGAAGGCGGCCTGCACCGGGTCCAGCTGGAACTGCGTACCTGGCACCTTGGCACCGTTGGGTACCACCGTGCCCGGGACGATCGGGCCCATCAGCTTGGTGCAGGCGGGGTAGGAGAGGGCCTCGAGACCGCAGCCCAGGGTGTCGATCAGGCAGTTGCGCGCCGTCTCCATCGCCAGCTTGCTGGTGACCTTGTACTTGAGCACGTAGTCGACGATGTCGACGAGCACGCGATCAGGTTTGGGGCGGACGTTGGAGATATGGGCGGACATATTGCGGTGTTCCTGATTGAACGGGTTGGACGATCTCTTCGGGGCTGCCGAACTTTCATCGGCTGGGGCAGCGCATGTGCACTGCCCCGTGGGCTTGCGCCTTGCGGCGCAGAAATCACTGCTTCTTGTTCGGGTCGATGCCGATGCCACCGCCATCGGCGGGCGGCACGAAGGCGCGCTGCTTCTCGTGCGTGCAGTTATCGGCCAGACGACGGCCGGCCTTCACGTCCATCAGCATGGACTTGTTTGCGATCTGCAGCAGCAGAACCTGGCCCCTGACGTCCTCGAGGCGCAGTGCGCCGGTGGACGACAGCACAGGCTTGGTGATCCAGCTCTGCTTGCCAAACTTCACGTCCACATAGCCCGATGTCTTGGGGTTCAACTGGATTTCGAGCTTTTCCGGTGTCGGGCACTCGTAGACGCCGAAGTGCGTGAGCTCGGCAGCCTTGAGCTGTTCGTCGGTTGCGGCGGCCAGGGGTGCGGGGGCAGCGGCCTTCTGGGGCGGGCGCTGTGCGGGCCTGGGGGCGGGCTTCTGGGCCGGTGCGGGTTTGGCCGCAGGCTGAGCAGCCTGGGCGTGCACGGCCTGGGTACCGGCGAGCAGTACGAGGCCCAGCAGGCAGGCGGCAACGGAGCGGATGGACGGGTTCATGAGCTTCTCCTGACGAAGTGCGTCGTGTGGGACGGGTGAAACGTTGAGGTTCTCTTTGCCCTGCAGCACCGCGCGACGCATCGGTCTGATGATTCAGCGACGCTTCTCGATCGGGACAAACTTGAGATCTTCCGGGCCGACGTAGTTGGCACTCGGACGGATGATCTTGTTGTCGATGCGCTGCTCGATGATGTGGGCACTCCAGCCGCTGGTTCGCGAGATCACAAACAGTGGTGTGAACATGGCGGTGGGCACGCCCATCATGTGATACGAGACCGCACTGAACCAATCCAAATTTGGAAACATTTTCTTCTCGCGCCACATCACGGCCTCGAGGCGGTCGGCGATGTCGAACATTTTCATGTTGGATTGATCCTTCGACAACCGGCGCGCGACTTCCTTGATGACCTTGTTGCGCGGGTCAGAGACCGTGTAGACAGGGTGGCCGAAGCCGATTACGACTTCCTTGTTGGCCACACGCGCAACGATGTCCCGCTCGGCGTCGTCCGGGCTCTCGTAGCGTTTCTGGATCTCGAAGGCGACCTCGTTGGCGCCGCCGTGCTTGGGGCCGCGCAGTGCGCCAATGGCGCCGGTGATGGCGCTGTACATGTCGCTGCCGGTGCCGGCAATCACGCGGGCGGTGAAGGTGCTCGCGTTGAACTCGTGCTCCGCGTAGAGGATCAGCGAGGTGTGCATGGCGTCCACCCACAGTTTGCTGGGGGCCTTGCCGTGCAGCAGATGCAGGAAGTGCCCGCCGATGGAATCGTCATCGGTCTCGACGTCGATGCGCTTGCCGTTGACGGCGTAGTGGTACCAGTACAGCAGCATGGAGCCCAGGCAGGCCATGAGCTTGTCGGCAATGTCGCGGGCGCCGGGATGGTTGTGGTCGTCCTTCTCGGGCATGTTGCAGCCCAGGGCGGACACGCCGGTGCGCATCACGTCCATCGGGTGGCTCGAGGCCGGCAGCCATTCAAGGGCGGCCTTCACGTTGGCCGGCAGACCGCGCAGACTCTTGAGCTTGGTCTTGTAGGCGGCCAGTTCAGCCTGGGTAGGCAGCTTGCCATGCACGAGCAGGTGTGCAATCTCTTCGAATTCGCACTGGTCGGCCACGTCGAGGATGTCGTAGCCGCGGTAGTGCAGGTCGTTGCCGGTGCGGCCCACGGTGCACAGCGCCGTGTTGCCCGCCGTGACGCCGGACAGCGCGACGGACTTCTTGGGCTTGGGGCCGGCGGCCGGTGCGGCTTGGTTGGCAGTCTGCTCGGCTTGGGTCATCTTGGGGCTCCTTGTCGTTCCTTGGGGCGTCTGCTTGTCACGTGAAGTTTGGATCTTGCGGTCGTCTGGTGCGGCGCCTTCTGGGAGGCTATCCGCTTGTCTGGCGCGGATCTTCAGGCATTTTGGGCTGGAGAAGCGCATCAGTACTGGATCTAGTTCAATTTCTGCATCAATTCCACCCGGTTGCCAAAGGGGTCGAACACCGAGCCGCGCAAGTAGCCGGTGGGGCCGTCATCCCAGCGGTGGCGGTAACCGGCGGCAGCGCAGCGTTCGATCAGCGCGCGGGCATCGGCGACCGTGAGCGCCGGATGGGCGCGGCCATCGGTGGCGAAATGTTCTTCCTCGCCAAGATGCAAGCTCAGGGTGCCACCCGTGAGCCAGGCGCCGGTAGGCGACAGCTCGGCCGGCTTGGGCACACGCACGAACCCCAGCGTGTCGGCATAGAAGCGCAGCGCCTCGTCCAGCCGTCCGGCGGGAATCGAGATCTGCACGTGGTCCAGGCCGATGATCATGGGGTAGGTTTCGAAGGTACTTCGCTTGTCTGGTGCGGCTCTTCAGGCCATTTGGCCTGGAAACCCGCATGAAATGGACATCTGCGCTTGCGTGCCGTCGGTCCGGCTCAGTTCTTCTTGCCAGCGAACAGTGCATCAAGGTGCTGTTCGAAGGCGTGGTAGTTGATGCGCTCGTACAGCTCGTCGCGCGTCTGCATGAGGTCGATCACGTTCTTCTGATGGCCGTCGCGGCGAATCGCCGTGTAGACGGCTTCGGCCGCCTTGTTCATGGCGCGGAAGGCGGACAGCGGATACAGCACCATGCCCACGCCGGTGGTGCGCAGCTCGTCGACGGTGAACAGCGGCGTCTTGCCGAATTCGGTGATGTTGGCCAGCACGGGCACCTTCACGGCGTCCACGAAGCGCTTGTAGGTCGGCAGGTCGTAGGCGGCTTCGGCAAAGATGCCGTCGGCACCGGCTTCAACACAGGCAATCGCGCGCTCGATGGCGGCGTCCACGCCTTCCATCTGGATGGCGTCCGTGCGGGCAATCAGGAAGAAGTTGGCGTCGGTCTTGGCATCGGCCGCAGCCTTCACCCGGTCGGCCATCTCCTGCTGGCTGACGATCTCCTTGCCAGGACGATGGCCGCAGCGCTTGGCGCCCACCTGGTCCTCGATGTGGCAGGCGGCCGCGCCGAACTTGATCAGGCTCTTGACCGTGCGAGCGATGTTGAAGGCCGAGGGGCCGAAGCCGGTGTCGATGTCCACCATCAGCGGCAGATCGCACACGTCCGTGATGCGGCGCACGTCGGTCAGCACGTCATCCAGGTTGTTGATGCCCAGGTCCGGCATGCCCAGCGAGCCCGCGGCCACGCCACCGCCAGAGAGGTAGATCGCGCGATAACCGGCCCGCTTGGCCAGCAAGGCATGGTTGGCGTTGATGGCGCCGATCACCTGCAGCGGCTGTTCTTCCTTGAGGGCGGCGCGGAACTGCGCGCCGCGGCTGGTAAGCGTACTCATGCAGCGGTCTCCATCAGCGGCCGCACCTGCTCGGGCAGCGCCAACCCCGATCGGGCGGCGCGCTGCAGGACGGTCCAGAAATATCGGTAGCTCGCCCGATCGTGCAGGCGGCCCTTGTGTTCGATCGGCCCCCACTGCGCGGCCTGGGCGGCGTGCAGGATTTCGCCGGCGTCATTCACCTCGGAAGCCAGCGGCGCAAACGCCTTGACGATCGGGCGGATCTGGTCGGGGTGGATGCTCCACATCCGCAGATAGCCGAAGTCGTTGCGGGCACGCTGCGCGTCGCCGGCGACCACGGCAGGGTCGCGGAATTCGGTGGTGACGTTGTGGCTGGGCACTTTGCCGTAGGCATGGCAGGCAGCAGCGATCTCGGTCTTGGCGCGCACGACCAGCGGGTGGTCGAACTGCCCCGGCGAGCGCATGGCAGATGCCGGGATGGATCCATGATGCGCAGACACAAAGTCCATCAGGCCCAGAGAGAGGCTCTGAACGTTCGGATGCGCGGCAATGCGAAATACCTCGCGCAGTGCGCCGTGTGTCTCAATCAGCACGTGCACAGCAGGGGCGGGCAGGGCGGCTTCGGCACTGATGCGCTCGATGGCCTCTGCCGCGTTGGCCACGTCGTTGGCGCTGCCCACCTTCGGCACCATGACGTAGGCCAGCCGCCCCTGCGCCGCCGGCAGGGCGATGCGCAGGTCGTCAATGAAGTGGGGGTGGTGCGGCGCATGCACGCGCAGGCCCAAGCGCCCATGAATGTTCTGGGCCGAGGCCGCAAGCCGGCCGAAGGCCTCGGCCAGCTCCGCCTCCTCGCCCACGGTGGCGCCATCTTCAAGATCGAGCGTGATGTCGAAGAGCGGCCCCATCTCACCCTGCAGCGCCAGCGCCTTCTGCGCAAAGCGCAGATTGCCCGCATAGTGATCGCAGGCCGGCAGGATCACCGGCGGCTTTTCACCTGCAAACAAGGCGGCGCTGGGGTGCATGATCAGACCGGCTTACAGCAGGTGTGCAACGCCGTCCTTTTCTTCGTTCAGCTCAGCCAGCGTCTTGTTGATGCAGGTCTGGCTGAACTCGTCGATGGCCAGGCCCTGGACGATCTTGTACTCGCCACCCTCGCAGGTGACGGGGTAGCCGAACATGGTGTCCACCGGGATGCCGTAGGAGCCATCGGACGGAATGCCCATCGTGACCCACTTGCCCTGCGTGCCGAGCACCCAGTCGCGCATGTGGTCGATGGCGGCGTTTGCGGCAGACGCTGCCGACGACAGGCCGCGTGCCTCGATGATGGCCGCGCCACGCTTGCCCACGGTGGGCAGGAAGGTGCTGCGGTTCCATTCTTCGTCACCGATCATGTCCTTGAGCGACTTGCCCTTGACGGTGGCGAAGCGGTAGTCGGCATACATGGT
>JAIXTA010000144.1 GCA_027484405.1 Burkholderiales bacterium | reverse complement strand
GTCGGGCGCCGCTGCGCCGCCGCAAACGACTGCCGTCGCGGGTAAACTTCGAGGTTTCCCCCTACAGACAGAAGAACACCGTGGAAGCCGAACGCATCAATGCCCTGTCGAACCGGATCGCCGACCTCGCTGCGCGAACGGCTGATCTACGGAGGTATCTTTGACTTCGATCACAAGCAATCCCGCCTGACCGAAGTCAATTCCGTTCTCGAAGACCCCAACATCTGGAACGACCCCAAGCGCGCCCAGGACCTGGGCAAGGAAAAGCGCTCACTCGAAGGCGTGGTCTTCCCGGTCTCCACGCTCGAAACCCAGCTCAAGGACGCCCGCGACCTTTTCGATCTCTCCGCCGAGGAGAACGATGACGCGACGCTCGAGGCCATCGAGCAGGACGTGGCCAAATCCGCCGCCATCGTCGAGGACCTCGAGTTCCGACGGATGTTCAGCAACCCGATGGACCCGAGCAACTGCTTCGTGGACATCCAGGCCGGCGCCGGCGGCACCGAAGCCTGCGACTGGGCCAGCATGCTGCTGCGCCAGTACCTGAAGTACTGCGAACGCAAGGGCTTCAAGGCGGAGATCCTTGAGGAAACACCGGGCGACGTGGCCGGCATCCGCTCGGCCTCCATCAAGGTGGAAGGCGAATATGCCTTCGGCTTCCTGCGCACCGAGACCGGCGTGCATCGCCTAGTGCGCAAGAGCCCCTTCGATTCGTCCGGCGGCCGCCATACGAGCTTCGCATCGCTGTTCGTCTACCCCGAGGTGGATGACTCCATCGAGATCGAGATCAATCCTGCCGATGTGCGTACCGATACCTTCCGCGCCAGCGGCGCCGGCGGTCAGCACATCAACAAGACAGACTCGGCCGTACGACTGACGCACATCCCAACGGGCATCGTGGTGCAGTGCCAGAACGACCGCTCCCAGCACCGCAACCGCGATGAAGCCTGGCAGATGCTCAAGAGCCGTCTGTACGAGCATGAGATGCGCAAGAAGCTGGCCGAGCAGCAGAAGCTCGAGGACAGCAAGACCGACGTGGGCTGGGGCCACCAGATTCGCAGCTATGTGCTGGACCAGAGCCGGATCAAGGATCTGCGCACCAACGTGGAAATCTCCAACACGCAGAAGGTGCTCGACGGCGATCTCGACGCCTTCATCACCGCCAGTCTGAAGGAAGGGATCTGAAATGAACGCCGTCCTCCGTGCTGCGGCCCTGGCCGCCGTCTTTTGGCTCGTCGCCACCCTCTCGCCCGCGGCCCAGGCCCAGGCGCTGGAAGACCCCTTCATCGGACGCAGCTTCGGCGAGCTGCTGGCCCGCGAGGATTTCGGTGGCGCCTACCGGGCTGCCGTGCAACGCACGCCCGTGGGCCGTGCCGGCTGGCCCATGAAGGACGCCGGCCTGCCTGCCAGCAGCCTCGTGACGCTGAGCAACAGCAGCCAGTTCGTGCGTACCGCCACCTGCGGCCGGCCGCGCTGCGACGCCAACAACGTGCAGGTGTTCTACAGCCGTGCCGACGGACGGATTTTCGTCTACCTGACAGTGGGCGGCCGAGGCGGCTGGACGGGTGCGCCCGACACCTTCGTGCGCCAGGAACTGCTCAAGCACCTGCAGCCCCTGCGCTAGACCGCGGGGCGCACCGCCCTCAAGCCCTTTCCCGCCGCGGGCACCCGCTGCCCGCGGCCAGACAGACCGAACCCTTTGACTGATTGCCTCCGATGAGCAACGAAGCCCAACGCCCCGACGCAGCCGCCGCGCCCGCCGCCGATGAAAACCAGCTCATGGCCGAGCGCCGTGCCAAGCTGGCCGCCCTGCGCAGCCAGGGCGTGGCCTACCCGAACGACTTCGTGCCGGAACACCGCGCTGCCGATCTGCAGGCCAAGTACAAGGACGTGAGCCGCGAGCAGATGGAGACCGGAGCGCCGGTGGCGGTCAGCGTGTCGGGCCGCATGATGCTCAAGCGCGTCATGGGCAAGGCCAGCTTCGCCACCGTCAAGGACGGCACGGGCACGATCCAGTACTTCGTGAACATTGCCGGGGTGGGCGAAGCGGCCTACGAGGCCTTCAAGCACTTTGATCTGGGCGACATCGTGGCCGCGCGCGGCACCCTGATGCGCACCAAGACAGGTGAACTCTCGATCAACTGCACCGAGATCCGCCTGCTGGCCAAGAGCCTGCGCCCCCTGCCCGACAAGTTCCACGGCCTGTCGGACACCGAGGCCCGCTACCGCCAGCGCTACGTGGACCTGATCGTCAACGACGAAACACGCACGACCTTCATCGCGCGCAGCAAGATCATGAACGCGATCCGCAGCTTCATGACGGCCAACGGTTTCCTGGAAGTCGAGACGCCGATGATGCAGCCCATCCCAGGCGGCGCAGCAGCCAAGCCCTTCATCACGCACCACAACGCGCTTGATCAGGCGATGTACCTGCGCATCGCGCCCGAGCTGTACCTGAAGCGCCTGGTCGTCGGCGGCTTCGAGCGGGTCTTCGAGGTGAACCGCAACTTCCGCAATGAAGGCGTGAGCCCGCGGCACAACCCAGAGTTCACGATGATGGAGTTCTACGCCGCCTACACCGACTACCACTGGCTGATGGACTACACCGAAAACGTGATCCGCGAGGCGGCGCTCGCCGCGCGCGGCACCACCCTGCTGAGCTACCAGGGCAAGGATGTCGATCTCGGCAAGCGATTCGACCGCCTGACCATCGTCGAGGCGATCCAGAAGTACGGCCCCGATGGTGGCCACATCTACACAACCGAGCAGCTCGCCGACATTGGCTTCCTCCGCGCGGAACTGAAGAAGCTCGGCGCCCACGTGGACGGTCCGCAGCTCAAGAATGCCGGTGTGGGCGCGCTGCAGCTGGCGCTCTTCGAGGAAGTGGCCGAGAGCCGGCTCTGGAACCCGACCTACATCATCGACTACCCCGTGGAGGTCTCGCCCCTGGCGCGCGCGTCCGATACGCGCGAAGGCATCACCGAGCGCTTCGAGCTCTTCATTGTCGGCCGCGAGCACGCCAACGGCTTCTCCGAGCTGAATGACCCGGAAGACCAGGCCAACCGCTTCCACCAACAGGTCGCTGCCAAGGACGCCGGTGACGACGAAGCCATGTTCTTCGACCACGACTACGTGCGTGCGCTCGAGTACGGCATGCCCCCCACGGGCGGCTGCGGCATCGGCATCGACCGTCTCGTGATGCTGCTGACCGATCAGCCGAGTATCCGCGACGTGATTCTCTTTCCCGCGCTGAAGAAGGAAGACTGAGCCATCGACGGCATGCACGCTCAATTAACCATCAATTTCGGCCATGCTTTTCCAGTGGCTTGAATGGCACTTATCGCGCACCAGATGCGCGATAAGCCGGTTTGACGTAGTTCCTATCGATTGAATTCGGACAAGAAAGTTCCGGCCGGGGGGCAGCCCCCGGGGAAAGGCGCAGACCATGGACCCGATCGTGCTGTTCTTTCTGCTGGGCATGTTTGCCCAGTTCGCCAAGAGCGACCTCAAGCTGCCCGAGGCGCTCACCGACTCGATTTCCATCTATCTCCTGCTGGCCATCGGTCTGAAGGGCGGGGTCACGCTGCACAGCGCGCAGGTACCGGGTTTGGCAGCCAAGGTGATTGCCGTGGTGCTGCTCGGGGCGAGCATCGCACTGATTGCCTATGCGGCCCTGCGGACCCTGCGCTTCGAGAAGCTGGATGCCGCCAGCCTGTGCGCACATTACGGCTCAGTCAGCGTGGTGACCTACGCCGTCTGCGTGGATTTCCTGACCGCGCGGCAGATCGCCTTCGAGGCCTATACCCCCATGTTCGTGGCGCTGATGGAAGCGCCGGGCATCATCGTCGGCGTGCTGCTGGCCCGTCTGGCCGACCGCGGCCCCGGCCCGCATCCCACGGCCGACCAGAGCTGGGGCCAGGTGGCGCACGAGGTGTTCCTCAACAAGGGCGTGCTGCTGCTGCTCGGCGGCCTGACGATCGGCGCCATTGCGGGGCCCGACCGTCTCAAGCCTTTCTTCCTGCTCTACAACGACCTCTTCAAGGGCATTCTCGGGCTGTTCCTGATTGCCCTGGGCATGCAGGCGGCGGCGCGCCTGAAGGACGTGCTGCCCTACGGCGCGCGGCTGATCGGCTTCGGCATCGTCGGTCCGGTGCTGTTCGGGGCCATCGGGGTGTTCACCGGGTCGCTGCTCGGCCTGTCGATTGGCGGCATGACCGTGCTCGGCACGCTGGCGGCCAGCGCCAGCTACATCGCCGCGCCCACGGCCATGCAGGTGGCCGTGCCCCAGGCGAATCCGGCGCTGGGCATCGGCGCCGCGCTGGGCCTGACCTTCCCGTTCAACATCGTGATCGGTGTGCCGCTGTACCACCAGATGGCCAAGCTGCTGGCCGGCTGAGCCTGCATGCCGGCTGCTAGCGCAGCTCCACCATCGGCTGCCCCAGGCCACTGCGCGCCAGCCAGTCGAAGACTGAATCGGCCGTGACGGTCTCGATGCGATCTGAAAAACGCTTGGCATTCGGGTGGTCGTCAAACGCGATGTTCGCCCGCGTCATCCGCCCACCCAGCCGCGTCAGCGCGTCAATGCGCAAGGTGGTCGGCTCGTAGCCCTGCGCCATCAGCCAGCCCTGTGCACGCTGCCGCGAATCTGCAGTCGGCGTCACCGCCCAGGCCAGGGTCTCGATGGCCCACTGGTTGCTCTGCTGATAGCGCGTCGCCCAGGGGTAGGCCAGCATGTTGTAGCGCCGCTCATTGAGGCGCTGCAGGCGGCTGTTGTCGTGCAGCACTGGGAGCAAGGCAGCCTGTACGTCGGGGCGCAGTACCGCGTAGCCCGCGCGGTACTCGAAGGGGTCGTCCAGGAAGAACTCGCCCAGGCCCTGCCGGTACAGCGCTGCGTGGTCCGTTCCGCAGTGATTCAGCTTGTGCGCCACGCGCCAGGGTTGGCCCGGCGCGCTGCGGTAGGCCAGCCCGATGTGCGACCAGCGCAGCCCCCACTTGCGCAGATCCTGCCCACTGCGGGCCAGCACCACCACGTTGGCGCCTGTGGCGTCCAGCGCCTGTGCCGTACGTTCGGCGAGGTTCATGCCCTCTCGCATGGCCTGCACGCTCTTGGGCTTGGCCTCGCAGGTGCGGCCGGCGTGCGCGGCGCCTGGCGCCAGGGTGAGCAGGCTGCCGCAGAGCGCAGCAGCCACGAGCAATCGGCTCAGCATGCGTCGGCCCTCAGTAGCTCACGCGCTCGTTGTAGAGCAGCGCCCGGCCGATCTCGTTGGGTACGAAGGCGATCGCCTCGCTGGCGGCAGACAGCACGTAGCCCGTGGATAGTGCCGTGACCATGATCGCGCTGCCCACTGCAATGGCCGAGCCTTCCAGCACGCGGCCCGAGAAGCGCAGCGTGGCCCGCGCACCGTCCGATGCGCGCTCCAGCACGATCACCGTGCCGGCCGCCGAGGCCTGCACCGACACCACCGTGAGCGCCACGCCACCGGCCAGGATCATCACTGGTGCAGCCACGCTCACCGCCACCGGCAGCAGGCTCAATGCACTGGCGTCCGACAAATCGCTCTGCGCCTGAACGCCCTGCATGGCAAACACCGCGCTGATGGCCAGGGCCGCACCGACCCGCTTGAACTGATACATCACACCCATGATCTGTACTCCTTGATTCATTGAGAAACTGCCAAGGCCGGATTACTGCTGCGCTTCGGCACGCTGGCGCATGCCCTCAAGACGCGCCTGCTGCAGCTCGGCCTCATGTGCATCACGCAGGGTCTTGGCGAGGGTGAAAGCGTTCGAGATCAGAAAAAGCCAACTCACGCCCAGAAAGGCCTTGTAGGTCGGGTTGATGCTCATGTTGGCCAGGCCCCAGCCGGTGAGCGCCATCGCAGCAGCAAAGCCGCCCCAGGCCACCATCGACCACATCGGCGTGTCGCTCTTCTTGTTCTCGTTGTCGCGGATGAACTTGGCCAGCGAGAAGGCTGCCGCCAGGCAGAACACGTAGCCCATGATCATGAATGCGCGATCAATATCGGCACCCGGCAGATAGGCCAGGCCGGAGCCGCAGAGCACCACAGCCAGGAAGAACGAGATCCAGACCTGGGCACGCCAGGCCTTGGTATCGCGGCGCACGATGGTGATCACGTTGGGGTTGCTCATGGAGCGTCTGCCTTTCGCCCGAGGTGGGCTGTTGAAGATGGATGCAGTGTGTGCAGCGCCTGCCCGTGCGGCAATGTCACGCTGCGTCAGTGCCGCGCAGCGCGACAGGCCGGTGCAGGGCGTGATACCGGCCGCCATAGAATGGGGCTCCCGAAGAAGCAGCTCCGGAGCGACGCCTTGCAGCGCACTTTTGACGTTCTCATCATCGGCAGTGGCCTGGCCGGCCTGACCACCGCCCTCACCCTGGCCGCCAAGCGCAAGGTGGCCGTGCTGTCCAAGCGCGAGCTGGTCAGCGGCTCAAGCGACTGGGCCCAGGGCGGCATTGCGGCCGTGATGAGCGAGGAAGACTCCACAGACAGCCACTTTGAGGACACCATGGTGGCTGGCGCACAGCTGAGCGACCGCGACGCCGTGCGCTTCGTGGTGGACAACGGCCAGAGCGCCATCCAGTGGCTGATCGACCAGGGCGTGCAATTCACCACCGAGAACGACGAGCTGCACCTCACCCGCGAAGGCGGCCACAGCTACCGCCGCATCGTGCACGCGGCCGATGCCACCGGCCACGCCATCCAGAAGCGGCTCACCGAACTGGCCGCCAAGCATCCCAACATCACCGTGCTTGAGCACCACATTGCCGTGGATCTCATTACCGGCAAGCATGTGGCCCGCCTGCGCGGCAACCTGAGCCGCGCCGAGGCGCGCAGCTGCCACGGCGCCTACGCCCTGAACATCAAGACCGGTGAAGTGAGCGCCCTGCGCGCCTCGCAGACCGTGCTGGCCACGGGCGGCGCGGGCAAGGTGTACCTGTTCACCACCAACCCGGATTCCTCAACGGGCGACGGCATTGCCATGGCCTGGCGCGCCGGCTGCCGCGTGGCCAACATGGAGTTCATGCAGTTCCACCCCACCTGCCTGTTCCACCCGGCGGCCAAGAGCTTCCTCATCACTGAAGCGGTGCGCGGCGAAGGCGGCATCCTGCGCATCCCGCCCAAGAACGGGGAACCCTGGCAGAACGGCCAGCGCTTCATGCCCGAGCATGACGAACGTGCCGAGCTTGCACCGCGCGACATCGTGGCCCGCGCGATCGACTACGAGATCAAGAAGCGCGGCCTCGACTTCGTGAACCTAGACATCACGCACAAGGGCGCGGATTTCATCAAGGCGCACTTCCCCACCATCCACGCCAAGCTGCTGAGCTACGGCATCGACATGACCACGCAGCCCATTCCCGTGGTGCCCGCCGCGCACTACACCTGCGGCGGCGTGGTCACGGATCTCTCCGGCCGCACAGACATCACCAACCTGTATTCGATCGGCGAGTGCGCCTACACCGGCCTACACGGCGCCAACCGCCTGGCCTCCAACTCCCTGCTCGAATGCGTGGTCTTCGGCCGCTCAGCCGCAGAAGACATTCTCAGCCGCGAGCGCAGCGACGCCGCCGCCGTGCCCGATTGGGACGAAAGCCGCGTGACGGATGCGGACGAGGAAGTCGTCATCACCAACAACTGGGACGAGCTGCGCCGCTTCATGTGGAACTACGTGGGCATCGTGCGCACCACCAAGCGCCTGGAGCGCGCCGCGCACCGGATCGCCCTGCTGCGCCAGGAGATCGACGAGTTCTACGGCAGCTTCCGCGTAACCCGCGACTTGCTGGAGTTGCGCAACCTGGTGGACTGCGCCGAACTGATCGTGCGCTGCGCCCTGGAACGCCGCGAAAGCCGCGGCCTGCACTTCAGCGTGGACTATCCGGGGACGGCGCCGAAGGCATTGCCGACGATTGCGATTCCCAAGTAGCAACCCACTGAGACCGTCATGAGTGACGTACCGACGCTTGATCGAATTGACTGGCACTCGGGCTCTCGCACGTTCCCACGGGGGCTTCCTCGGAAGAACGCCGGCACACACATTGGCATGTTCGTCACATGGTGCGTACTGCGCGACATGCTTGCAGCTCAGCTGCGGCAACCGCTGGCGGCACAAATTCAAGCTTTACGCGATCGTCAGATGACCGGAACCGAGTTCCTCGCGAAGCACTGTGACGGGAAGCTCGTCGTTGAACTGTTCACGCAGGAGTGCGGGTCATTCGCTGCTTCCTGTTACCCCGGCAAGTACCTTAAGGACTACAAGCAGACGCTCGCGAAGACCTTGCCTAGCGAGTATCACGTTGAAGATACGTGGGCGAACTACGACCGCCTCGATCCTGTCGTAAGCGCGGCCTTTCGCAATTGGAAGAACCCGCCGTGGTGGAAGATCTTCTGACGGCGCAAGAAGAGGCGCCGGCGCCGGCCCCCGCCAATTACCGCTCATTGGCTACGCCGGCCCGATCCCCCCGGTCTGCGCCGACGACACCGCCGCTGCCCCACGCGATGCAGTAATCCCGGCCTTCACCGCAAAGTCCAGCATGCGGTCAATCGGCAGCTTGGCGCGCTTCGCGATGGCGGGGTCGATGTGGATCTCGTTCGCACCGCTCTTGAGCACCGCGAGCGTATTGCGCAGGCCGTTCATGGCCATCCAGGGGCATTGGGCGCAGCTCTTGCAGGTGGCGCTCTTGCCGCTGGTGGGGGCTTCGATGAAGACCTTGCCCGGGTTCTGGGTGCGCAGCTTGTGCATCATGCCGTTATCGGTGGCGACGATGAACTCGGTGGCGGCAAGTTCCCGCGCGCCTTTGAGAATCTGGCTGGTGGAGCCGACGACATCGGCCATGGCCACCACCTCGCGCGGGGACTCCGGGTGCACCAGCACCTTGGCCTTGGGGTGCTGCTTCTTGAGTTCGGCCAGTTCGAAGCCCTTGAACTCGTCGTGCACGATGCAGCTGCCTTGCCACATGAGCATGTCGGCGCCGGTTTCATCGGCGATGTAGCCGCCCAAGTGACGGTCCGGCGCCCAGAGGATCTTCTTGCCCTGCTCTTTCAGGTGCCGCACGATCGGCAGCGCGATGGACGAGGTCACCATCCAGTCGGCACGCGCCTTCACGGCGGCGCTGGTGTTGGCATAGACGACCACAGTGCGGTCCGGGTGCTGGTCGCAAAAGGCGGCAAAGTCCTCGATGGGGCAGCCGAGATCGAGCGAGCAGTTGGCTTCCATCTCAGGCACGAGCACGCGCTTGTCCGGGCTCAGGATCTTGGCGGTCTCGCCCATGAAGCGCACGCCCGCCACGACGAGCGTCTTGGCGGGATGGTCGCGGCCGAAGCGGGCCATCTCGAGCGAATCGCTGACGATGCCGCCCGTCTCTTCGGCCAGATCCTGCAGATCCGGGTGCACGTAGTAATGCGCGACCAGCGCGGCATCGCGCGCCTTGAGCTCGGCGGCGATCGCGGCCTTGAGTTCTGCGCGTTCGGTCTGGCTGGGTTCGTTGGGCACGCTGGCCCAGGCATGGGCGGTGCTGATCTTGCCAAACCTGGGCAGGTCAAAGTCGATGACCTTGCGTTCTACGGTTGCCGTATTCATAGGTGCACCATGCGCATGGAGTAGTCGGTGGCGCGGACATGCTTGGTCAGGGCACCGATGCTGATGCGGTCCACACCCAGCTCAGCATAGCCACGCACGGTGTCGAGCGTCACATTGCCAGAGACTTCCAGCTCCGCACGCCCCGCGTTGATCGCAACCGCCTCGCGGATGTGCGCATGGTCCATGTTGTCCAGCATGATGAGCGGCGCGCCGGCGGCCAGGGCCTCGCGCAGCTGATCGAGCGTTTCCACTTCAATCTGCAGCAGCGCCGGGCGCGCACCGGCAGCAATGGCCGCCTGCGCGGCCTGCAGCGCCGCGGTGACGCCGCCGGCCGTGGCGATATGGTTTTCCTTGATCAGGATGCCGTCGTACAGGCCGATGCGGTGGTTGGTGCCTCCGCCCACGCGCACGGCGTACTTTTGGGCCAGGCGCAGGCCGGGCAGCGTCTTGCGGGAATCGACGATCTTGCAGCCCGTGCCCTGCACCGCGCGCACATAGGCTGCGGTGGCGGTGGCCGTACCGGACAGCAGCTGCAAAAAGTTCAGGGCGGTGCGCTCGGCCGTGAGCAGGCTGCGCGCCGTGCCTTCAATGGTGACGATGGTCTGGTTGGGCTGCATGAGCGCACCCTCCTCCACCTGCCATTGCGGCGCCAGCTGCGGGTCCAGGGCGCGCATGACCGCGTCGAACCAGGGGCGACCGCAGAGTACGGCGGCCTCGCGGCTGATCACGGTGGCACGGGCACGGGCGGCAGCCGGCACGAGGCCGGCGGTCAGGTCGCCGGCGCCGACGTCCTCGGCCAGCGCGCGTGCGACATCGGCGGCAATGGTCTCAAGCGGCGGGGGCTCGATGTGCTTCATTCAGACCTCGTCGATCCAGGCCTGCTGGATGGCCTCGAGAATCTTTTCGCCGGAGCGGTTGGCGTCGTCATCAAAGCCGGGCAGCGCCATGACCCACTTGTGCAGATCCGTGAAGCGGATGGTCTTGGGGTCGATGTCCGGGTGGGCTTCGGTCAGCGCGATGGCGATGTCTTGGATGTCGGTCCACTTCATGGGCGTGCTCCGAAACGGAAAGACTGAAAACCG
Organism: Burkholderiales bacterium; assembly: GCA_027484405.1. Lineage (GTDB taxonomy): Bacteria > Pseudomonadota > Gammaproteobacteria > Burkholderiales > Burkholderiaceae_C > Piscinibacterium. The sequence goes on along the minus strand of JAIXTA010000144.1, from coordinate 868 downwards.
TATCCGCAGTATCCATGCGGTTCTTCAAGGCATTTTGGCTGGAAACCCGCATGGATACTGCGGAAAGCACTTTGAGTGCTGCGCCTCAGTGCCCTTCCTTGGCATGGTTGATCGTGTACTTGGGAATCTCGATGGTCAGGTCTTCCGTACCCACCTTGGCCTGGCAGGACAGACGCGACTGCGCCGACAGCCCCCAGGCCTTGTCGAGCATGTCCTCTTCCATGTCGGTGGGCTCATTGAGGGAGTCGAAGCCCTTGCGCACGATGATGTGGCAGGTGGTGCAGGCACAGACCATCTCGCAGGCGTGCTCGATCTCGACCCCGGCCGCCAGCAGGTTCTTGCAGATGGACAGGCCGCGCTGCGCCTCGATGGTCTTGCCCTCGGGGGCGTATTCAGGGTGCGGCAGGATGGTGATGGTGATCATGGAATGTGAAGTGGTGCGCGCCGGCAGGCCCGCTGGGTCATCCGTGGCTCAGGCGATCTCATCCAGGCGGCGGCCTTGCAGTGCGCGCTTGACTGCAGCGTTCATCCGGCGGGCAGCAAACTCTTCCGTGCCCTTGGCCAGGGCGTCGACCGCCTGCTTGATGACATCGGCATCATGCCCGGCTCGGGCTGCTCGAACGCTGTCGATCTGAGCCTGCACGCTCTGGCGCTCGGCCTCGCTGAGCAAGGCCAGGTCGGCGGCCAGTGCGGCCTGCGTGGCTTCGATGATGCGATCGGCTTCCACCTGCTGCTCGGCCAGCATGCGCGCGGCCATGTCGGCATCTGCGGTGCTGAAGCTCTCCGCCAGCATGCGGGCGATCTCGTCGTCGGCCAGGCCATAGCTCGGTTTGACCTGGATCTGCGCCTCCACGCCGCTGGTCTGCTC
>JAIXTA010000172.1 GCA_027484405.1 Burkholderiales bacterium | reverse complement strand
GGCGCTGTGCGCGGCCTGCTGTGCCCGTGCGCTCGGCCTTAGACGACCTCAGGCGGCCTGAGAGTGCCTGCGACGGCCTCGGACAAGCAGCCAGCGCTGCGCGCACTCAGCGCTGGCGCTCGCGCTGCTCCTCGGTCGGCTCGCCGCGCTTCTTGAGTTCTTCGTCCTCGATGCGCTTGGCGTCACGCATCTCGCGCAGGCGGGCGTCGATCTGGCTGAGGGTGATGGCGTCCAGGCCCGGGGTCTTGCGCGCGGCTTCCATGGACTGCAGCGCGGAGCCGAAGGCGCCGATCATGAAGTAGTGCTCGGCCTGGGCGCGCAGCTGGCCGGGCTTGTCGCCGAGCTCGGCGTAGCAGCGGGCGAGCACCAGCCAGGGCGCGGGGTCGGGCTGCTGGGCCAGGCGCAGGCGCAGGATGGCGGCGGCTTGGCCCGCTTCGTTGATGTCCAGAAAGGCCTGGGCCATGGCATCGCGAAACAGCAGGGGCATGCCGCCGCTGTCGCCGGCGGCCTGGATGAGCGCGACGGCATCGGCCTGGCGGCCCAGGCGGGAGAGCGCGCGGGCGCGGGCAAAGAGCAGCTGCGCGGGCTCGGCCACCAGCATGGGCCGCGCCGCCCCCAGCTTGCCGGCCTGGGCGGCCTGGGCCTGCAGGCTGCCGGGCGCGGTGGGCGCAAAGCCGGCCTCCTTGGCGGCGCGGTCAAGCTGTGTGAGCGCGCGCTGACCGCTGGCGGCATCCGTGGCCTGGGTGCCGGTCTTGGGCTCGGCCAGCTCGATGAGCGCCAGGCCGTAGGCGGCGCCGGCGCGCACGAAGGCGGTGGCCTCGGGCTCGCCGGGGATCTGCACGCCGGGCTGCATGCGCGCATCAAACACCTTGCGCAGCTGCAGGCGGGCGTCGGCCGTCTGCGCGGCCAGCACCATGGCGCGCGCCTGAAACAGCCGGAAGGCCAGCGTATCCACCGGCGGCCTGGGCGGGATCAGGCGCGTGCGGTTCTGGATGTCGGCAATGCGCTCGGTGGTGAGCGGGTGGGTGCTGGGAATGATGGGGCCGGTGCTTTCGTACAGGCGGCCCTGGGCCTGCAGGCGCTGGAACACGCTCACCATGCCGGAGACGTCGTAGCCGGCCTCTGTGAGCAGGCGCAGGCCGACGCGGTCGGCCTCGCGTTCGGCGTCGCGGCTGAAGGCCAGCACCTGGGACACGCTCAGGCCCTGGCTGCCGGCGATGGCGGCCTGCATGACGTTGTCGCCGCTGCTGGTGCCGCTGCGCGCGGCCAGGATGGCGAGCGCCAACCCGGCGAGGGTCCAGAGCCCGGCGCTCTTCTGGTTGGCAATGCTGCGCGCGATGTGCCGCTGCTCGACGTGGCCGATTTCATGCGCCAGCACGCCGGCGAGTTCGTTCTCGTTGCCGGCGGCCGTGATCAGCCCGGAGTTCACGCCCATCAGCCCGCCGGGCATGGCAAAGGCATTGAGCACGGGGTCGCGCAGGGCGTAGATCTCCAGGTGCGGGCGGCTGGTGCCCAGACCGGCGGCGAGCTTGGCAATGAGGTGGTCGAGATAGGCGTTGAGCTCGGGGTCGGCAAAGTTGTCGGGGTAGCGGGCGAGCTCACGGCGCAGATCGCGCAGGATGCGCCGCTCTTCGCTGGCGGGCAGGTCGGCAGCATCGGGCGAGCCGAGGTTGGGCAGCGGCGCGGTGGCCGGGCGCGGCAGCGGCGCTTCTTCGCGGGGCGCTGTGGCAGGCGGCGTGCCGGAGAAGCGGCCGGGACTGCCCGTGGGCTGGCTCTGCGCCCAGGGGGTACTCATGAGGCCGGGCCAGGCGGCCAGCGCCAGCGCGCATACCAGCGCGCGGGGCCGGGGCAGCGCGCGGCGCGATGTGGAGCCGGAGAAATCGGAAAGCCTGAGCAAGGGGAAGGTCATGCGCTTCTGGAGTGATTGAACAAGCGGCGTGCAATGGCGGGCGTCGCGCGATGGCGGGCGCTGAACGGCACCTTGCGGGGAGCTGCGCCTGTCTACCTTAGAGCATGCTCATGGCGCTGCGGTGCAGCAGCGCGGCGCCCGGCGGTAAGGGGTCGAAAGGGGTCGAAAGGGACCGATCAGGGGCCGATCAGGGGCAACCACCCAGGCTTTGGCCTCGATTGGCCCACAAGTTCCCGGCTGGAGCGCGCGTGCGGCCCGGGCGGGGTTCGCATGAAGGTGCTGGATTGCGCCGCATGCCGGCTGGCAGCGAACCAAGGCGCGCCGCATACCGCTCAGTGTGGCAGCCCACCGTCACCGCCCACCATGACCGCTCACCGTGCAAGGCCCGCCCCAAGCTTTGGCATCATGTGGGTCTGACCGATCTGCCCAAGCGAGCCCCCATGAGCGCACCGCCCTCCGACCCCACCGCTGCCCCCTCCGCCAACTCCTCAGCCGGCCCGCTGACGCACTTTGATGCGCAGGGGCAGGCGCACATGGTGGACGTATCTGCCAAGGCGGTGACCAAGCGCGTGGCCGTCGTGCGCGGCAGCATCCGCATGCAGCCGGAGACACTCGCGCTGGTGGCGGCGGGCACGGCCAAGAAGGGCGATGTGCTGGGCATTGCGCGCATCGCAGGCATTCAGGGGGCGAAGAAAACCAGCGATCTGATCCCGCTGGCCCACCCGATCCCGATCACGCGGGCCGCCGTGGAGTTTGAGCTCGACACCGCCCTGCCCGGCGTGCACTGCACCGCGACCGTGGAAACGCTGGCGCAGACCGGCGTGGAAATGGAAGCCTTCTGCGCCTGCTCCACTGCCCTGCTGACGATCTACGACATGCTCAAGGCGGTGGATCGCGGGATGGTGGTGGCAGATCTGCGCCTGGCGGAAAAGACCGGCGGCAAGTCGGGCGACTGGCGCGCCGCCTAGAAGAAGCCGTCCACCTGGACGTAAGCCAGCGGCTGCGCGCTCTGCGCATCCAGCAGCACCACCCAGTTGTCCTGACGGCCCTGCAGCGGCAAAAAGCGCAAGGCCGCCACGGGCTGCCCGGTCTCGGCAATGGCCTGCTGCAGGCGTTCGCGCTGATCCGCATGATGATCCAGCAGCAGCTGCGCCGGGCGCGCGCGCTTGAGCACGGCGGGCACGCTGTCCTTGTAGGGCACCCAGAAGCTGGGGCGCATGCTGACTTCGAATCCCGCCATCGACAGATCGAGCGTTTCCAGGCGCTCAGCGCCCGGCTTGGAATCACGAATCCCCATCAGGCGCGGGCCGGTGAGTGAGAGGCTGCGCAGTTCGGGCAGGGCCTTGGGCAATTCGTCCATCTTGAGGTCGGCATACGTCACCGCGCGGAAGCGATCGACCTCATAGACCATGCCGATCGGTCGGGCCGCGTACATCACGCTGATCCCGTACATCAACCCTGCCAGCTGCAAGACGGTGATCGTGGCGAGATCGCGCACGAGATGCCCCCGCGTCTTGGCCGGATTGAAGGCCACGAACGTCAGCAGCGGCCCGAGAACCACATCCACACTGATGATCAGCACAAAGAGGCTGGTCCCGCCCGAGACCTCGCGAAACGGATAGGGAAACCAGAGCTTGAAGACCACCACGGCGACCAGCGTGGCCACCAGGACCGACCCGATCAGATGCAGGCCGGCGGCGCGGAGTTTGGCAAGAAGAAGAGAGCGGTTGAGTGACATGCCGTGAAGTCTAGCGAGCGGGAAATGCTGATCCTCGCTGGTCGAAAACGGCTAGCGGCATTCCGGGGGCGCTAGCTTGGCGGGCAAGGTCCCGGCCGATATCCCTGCAAATCCACGCGCGGCAGCACTCGCAGTCGAAGCAGTTGTGCAAGCCCAGTCCAGGGATCCAGTCTGGCCGCTTGCCAGGGCTGCCGCCAACGCCACTGCACCTGGCCCGGTTTGAACGTATGGACTCAAGACCAAGGTAGCGTTCGCAGGCACGGACCCAACCGTCGTCTCGTTGAACGTGACGGTAACGACGCCTGTAGCGTTATCGATCAGCACCGAACGCACATACTTACTGTTTGCACCAGTCCCGCCGGCTTGTGCATTGAAGACTGCAGTACTCGTGGCTAAGTCAGCTTGGGTGTTTGAGGAGAAGCTGACGACCTTCTTCGCATCCGCAGCCAGCTGTACGCCTTCGCTGACTCGGGCTCGCGTCGTGAAGTCCATGTATGCAGGCAAAGCGATCGCAGCCAGGATCCCAATAATCGCGACGACGATCATGAGCTCGATGAGCGTGAATCCCTGCTCGAGTTGACAGCGAGACATTTCGAGATCTCCAAAGAAAAGGGCGCCGTAGCGCCCCTTTCAACAACCGCGTTATGCGTCTCAACTTAACGACATTCAGCAGGTGCGTACTTCGCCAGCATGCCAGCTGCAGATGCCGCGGCGGGCATCGAGCGGGCGGTCGCAGCAGCGTTGCTTGCGGACGTACATGCCCAGTCGATCGCGCCAGTGGTACCAGCGGTCAACGCTGCAGCCAGGGTGACCGGAGCGCCTGCGGTCGTGCGAACGTAGGGCGACAGCGTCAGTGTGTTGCCTGCAGCAGGAACACCAACGGCCGCTGCGCGGTAGGTCACAACCGTGATACCCGACGCGGGGGCGCCAAGAATGGAGGCAACGTACTTGCTGTTGGCACCGGTGGCACCAGCTTGGGCGTTCCATGTGTTCACAGCGATCGTCAGGTCGCCAGCGGTGGCCACTTCACCCACAGTCTGCTTGTACGCGGAAGCGAGGGTCAGGCCTTCAGAAACGCGGGTGCGGATCGTGTAGTCCTGGTAAGCCGGCAGAGCGATGGCGGCCAGAATGCCGATGATCGCAACCACGATCATCAGTTCGATAAGTGTGAAACCTGACTGGATCTTGCGCATACTCAACTCCTAGATGTTGGGGTGTTCATTACAAACTGAAACAACATCTTTACTGTGAGCTAAACTTGGGCCTGTACGCTAAGTCTTTGATTCACAAGAGAAAAAGGCGTTTTTCTTTAGGGGATGCTGTGAACGCGGTGCTACACCGACAAAAACGCTGACAGACATCGTCACTGTGTGCTGCTTCCTAGCAAATTGTGGCGAATCTGCATATCAGACTCCGGACCGACAAGCACTTGCCACACACCGAGCGCACACGATAGGTTGGGGCGTTCGTGCCAAGGCAGAGCGCAGCAGAGTGTCCCCACTCTCCGGGGCTACCTGAAGAAAAAAAGGGGTGCCGAAGCACCCCTTAGTTGCCTTACGGCAAGCCTGACTTAACGGCACTCGGCCGGCGCGTACTTGGCCAACATGCCGGCAGCGGATGCGGCTGCAGGCATGGAGCGAGCGGTCGCTGCGGCGTTGCTGGCCGAGGTGCAGGCCCAGTCGATGGCGCCCGTCGTACCGGCAGTCAGTGCAGCCGCCAGGGTGACGGGGGCACCGGCAGTCGTGCGCACGTACGGAGCGAGCGTCAGGGTGTTGCCTGCAGCTGGAACGCCGACTGCAGCAGCGCGGTACGTCACGACAGTGATACCGGTGGCGTTGTCACCAAGGATCGATGCGACGTACTTGCTGTTTGCGCCCGTGTTGCCAGCTTGGGCGTTCCACGTGTTCACAGCAATAGTCAGGTCGGCAGCGGTGGCCACTTCACCGACGGTTTGCTTGTAAGCGGAAGCCAGGGTCAGGCCTTCAGACACGCGGGTGCGGATCGTGTAGTCCTGGTAAGCCGGCAGAGCGATGGCGGCCAGAATGCCGATGATCGCGACCACGATCATCAGTTCGATGAGGGTGAAACCCTTTTGGATACGTTGCATGGAAAGCTCCTAGATGGATGGAAGGGCCCTGCTGGGCCTTGGTTTCGACTTAGCGAACCGCAAGCCTACAAGCTAAGTCTTTGTTTTGTATATAAAAACGATCACTTTTCAGGCCTTGGCGAACACACTGGCGGGCCGCTCAGGCACCGGCTTCTGACACTTTTCGTCAGCCTTGTTGCTAAATCTCGTCGATTGTCAGAGAACGCAAACGAACTTCTCAACGGTCCCGGACGAGTGCGACACCGTCCCACCCCGCTTCGGGTGGGGTGGCGCGCAAGGCGGCAAGACGATTGGCGTAAAGAAGATGCAGCGGCACTTCTCCGCGCTGCCGGATCTGGTTGAGCTGGATTTCCGCCGCGTCGAACTGTGCGGTGCGATACAGGCGCAGAAACTGTTGCCAAAGCGGCACTTGCGACTGCGCCGCTTCGCCCACGTCGCTGGTGGTCCCCAAGGGCTCGTAGAGCGAGACCGGTGTGGTGTCTGCGCGCGTGCGGACACGATCCAGTTCGCGCCACACCATGTCACCACACGCACGGCGCGTGACCTCACCCACGACGATGTTCACGCCGTACAGGCGCGCGAGGCCACTGAACCGCTGGCCGGCGTTGGCCGCCTTGCCGATCACCGTGTAGGCGCGGCGCTGAGAGGATCCGAGGTCCCCCACGACCATGTTGCCCGTGTTGATGCCGATGCCGAGCTTGATCTCGGGCCAGCCTCGCTTGGAAAAGCCCGGATTGATGCGCTCCTGAACCACGCGTGCCATGGCCTGCGCGGCAGCCACCGCATGCGCAGCATCCTGCGGGTCTGCAACGGGGGCGCCCCAGAAGGCGTGCACCTGATCGCCGATGTACTTGTCCAGCGTGCCGCCGTGCGCAAGGATCTCGGCAGACACTGCGGTGAGGTACTGATTCATCAACTCGGCCAGCTCGGTGGGCGGCAGGCGTTCGATCAGCGCATTGAAATCCTGAATCTCCGCGCACAGCACGGTGATTTCGGCAGACCGCCCCTTCATGGAGTACTTGTCGGGGGCCTCGTTCATGACCCGTACCAGCTGCGGCGGAACGTAGGCGCCGAAAAGCTCATTGAGCTTGCGGCGCCCGCGCGTCTCGACAAAGTAGCCCCAGGTGCTGTGCAGCAGGAAGAGCGCCGCTGCGAGACAGAGCACCGCAGCAAGCGGCATGGCAATGGCGGCACTGCGGTAGATGAAGACATTCAACCCCACGTGCCCTGCGACAGTTGCTAACGCCAGGCTTGTGGCTGCCCAGGGCGAGACGAACGGCACCACGATGCCGAGCACTGCAAAGGTCAACAGCAGCAGCAAGACCTCGGCGCCGAGCAGGTACGGTGGCGCGGCCGGCAGGCGCCCGTCCAGCATGCCGCTGATGAGATTGGCGTGCACCTCGACACCCGGCATCGAGGCGGACAGCGGTGTGAGCCGCAGATCACCCTGCCCGGGTGCACTGGTACCGACCAGCACGACGCGCCCCTTGAACGAGCCGGCTGCAAGACTGCCGCTCAGGACATCGGCGGCCGACACCCAGCGGTAGGCCCTGCTGCGGCTTGAATCTTCAGAGACGGCGCGGAACGGGATCAGTGTGCGGCCGTGCCGATCGACCGGGATGCGCACCACCGCCCGGCCCGAGGCCATCAAGTCGAGTGTTTCCAGGCCCGAGTACGAACTCGGTACCCAGCGGTCGGGCGAAAGACCTGGCACAAGCGCCGGCTTGCCCAATGCCTGGCGCACCACGGCGATCGACAAGGACTCATACAACTGGCCCTCATGCTCGACGATCATGGGTACGCGGCGCAGGACGCCGTCCTGGTCCGCGATCATGTTGAAGTGCCCGGCCGCGGCCGCCGCCTTGGCGATGGCCGGCAGATTGGAGACGTAACCGTTGAATCGGGGCAGCGCGACCTGCGGTGCGCGCAATTCGGTGAGAGACAGGCTGCCGGGGGGCAGCACGCCATCGCGCCGCGGCGGGGTGCCCTGGGAGAAGTAGTAGCCCAGCACGGCGGGCCGCCCGCTCAGCGCCCCGGCAAGCAGCGCATCCGTGTCCAGCAGGGGGGCAATCTGATCGACGGCAGCCCTCGCCGCCTGATCCCCGTTTCGTGCGACGAGCGCCCGGAGTCGATCGGGATCGGCACCGAGCTCGCGGTCCGAGAAGACCACGTCAAAGCCGACAACCGCAGCCCCCTGCTCGTCAACGATCTTCTGTGCCAGCGCGGCCACGGTCTCACGTGGCCAAGGCCAACGTCCGACGGCGGCCAGGCTCTTCTCGTCGATGTCGACGATGACGATCCGATCGTCCTGTCCCGAATCCGAAAATGCGGCCAGGCGCCAATCATGGATCTGGTGATCGAGGGCCTCAAGCCATGAAAACCGCCCCTGCCATTCAGCGGCGTGAACGATGAAGGCGAGCGTCAACGCCAGCGCAGCGCCAAGGCGCACCCAGAGCCCGAGATGCAAGGAAGGATTGGGAGCGCTCGCCATGGTCCTCTCGGTCAATCCGGTTGAACCGGCAGTGCGCAATGAGCGCGCCCCACCTAGCGGTAAAAGAACTCCAGCTTCACACCCGCAATCTCGATGATGTCGTGGTCATGAAGGAGCTTGGCCTCAGTGGAGACCGGCATGCCGTTCAGGCTGGGGTAGCTGGTGCCCTCGACGTGTGTGAGGAAATAACCGTCAGGCCGCTTGGCGATCACGGCAACCTGCACGCCCGGTCGGCCCAGGGTGGTGATCGGCTTGGTCAGCGGCATCTCCCGGCCGGCATTGCCGCCACTCAGTACTTGGATCACCCCCTGACGCTCGGCCGAAGGCGCGATGCGCGGCGAGATCGTGTCCGGCATCGGTTCGTCCAGCGGCGGCATGGGCGGCAGGCCGGTGGGGATTTCCTGCGTCGTGTTCATCGGCCGGATCGGTGCAGCCGGTGCAAGCTCCGGGGCAGGCTTGGCCACCGGGGGCCGCAAGATCTGCGTCTTCTCGAACTGATCCTCGCCGCCGGCCCCCCGGCCGGCATGCTCGCCCATGAACTTGAGCGTGTACTTGCCCAGCTCGATGGTGTCGCCGGTTTGCAGGAAGTGCTTCTTGACGGGCACGCCATTGACCATCGTGCCGTTGGTGGACCCCAGGTCCTCTAGAAACGAGTCATTCAGGATGGTGACAATAACGGCGTGTTCACCGCTGATTGCAAGGTTGTCAATAGCGATGTCGTTGTGCGGACGGCGCCCGATGGTGGTCCGCTCCTTGAGCAGCGTGTACTCGTTGAGTACCTGTCCATCCATCGACAGGATGACCTTTGGCATCGACCTCACCCCCAGAAATTCTTGGCGCACCGCGGAACGCGACGGCAGACTACTTCAGCCATTGAAAGAACCGCGAAACGATCCCGTCCTGCGCGAGCACGGGCTCGGCGCGGACAAGAATTGCAGAAATATTATCGCGCCCACCTGCTTCGTTCGCCATTTGCACCAGTGCATCGGCACTGGCGTCGAGGTTTTGCGACAACGCCTGGAAGACCCCCGCTATGTCGTGGTCTTCAACCATATCGCTGAGCCCGTCCGAGCACAGCAGGTACAAGTCGCCCGCGCGCACCTCGTGGTCATTGATCTCCAAATCGGCTTCCGGGTCCACGCCGAGCGCGCGCGTCACCAGGCTCTTGTTGCGCGACATGGCCGCCATCTCCGGCGTGATCAGCCCCGCATCCATCTGCTCCTGCAGCAGGGAGTGGTCGCGGGTGATCTGCTGCAGCCGCCCGTCCCGCCAGCGATAGCAGCGCGAATCGCCCAGATGGGCAACGCTCAGCGTGTTGCCGGAAAACACTGCCACGACCAGCGTCGTCCCCATGCCCTCGTACTGCGGCTGATGATGGGCGGCGTGGTAGATCGCCTGATTGGCCTGAGCGACCCGAGTCGCAAGCAGCGCATGAACGCGGGCGACGCCGTCGCGCTGCAGCTCGCTGCGCCATTTGCGCAGATCGCGCTCGAGCTCCGATCTGAGCAGTGTCGTCGCCATGCCGCTGGCGACCTCGCCCGCGTTGTACCCGCCCATGCCGTCCGCGAGCACGAACAGGCCTTCATCCACCGACGCGGCAATTGAATCCTCGTTGTGCGAGCGCACCATGCCCGGATGCGAGCGCAACGCAGCCAGCAGGCGCAACTTCTGGGCACGGGGGACGGGCTTTCGTGCCGGAGCAACTTGCCGATCTGTCATTGCTGGCCTGCCATGACCCGCTTCAGGTCTGCTGCCATCTGCTCTCCGCTCGCATAGCGCTGGTCTGGATCTTTCGTGGTCGCCCGCTGAATGACCGCAGCGAGCCCGGCCGGGATCTGCGGATTCACCAGGCGAGGGTCAGGGGTCGGTTCATTCGCGATCTTGTACATGAGCTGCGCCATCGACTCGCCCACGAAAGGCAGTTTTCCTGTAAGCAGCTGATACAGGGTGACGCCCAGCGAGAAGAGGTCGCTGCGACCGTCGATCTTCTGACCCGAGAGCTGCTCCGGGGACATGAAGCTGGGCGTACCCAGCACCATGCCGGTCTTGGTCTTGGACGAATCCGTGATGCGAGCGATGCCGAAGTCGGTCACCTTTACGGCGCCCGTGCCCGGCTCATACATGATGTTCGCGGGCTTGACGTCGCGGTGGACCACCCCGTTCCCATGTGCGTACGCCAGCGCTTCAGCCACACGCGTGACGATCGACACAGCAGTTGTGACGGGCAACAGGTTGTCCGGCTTGGTATGCGACACCAGATCCTTGCCACGAAGCAGCTCCATGGCGATGTAGGCAAGATCGTGCTCTTCGCCTGCGTCATAGATCGTCACGATGTTCGGGTGCTGCAAGCGCCCTGCGGTCTCGGCCTCGCGGAAGAAGCGCTCACGCACTTCGGTCAATTCATCCGCCTCGAACTCCTGCGACAGCGCCATCGTCTTGATGGCGACCGTACGGCCGATCTTGGGATCCTTGCCCTGATAGACGACGCCCATGGCGCCCTTGCCGAGCTCCTTCTCAAGCTCATACCGGCCAAGCATGGGCTTTTCCACGCCGGACTGCCCGGTCATGAGCGAGACATTCGTCCGACCTGCATTGCCGCCGAGGATCAGCGTTTCACTCATGGATTTGGCGCGACTGCGACGTTCGGCCAGATCCTTGAAGCTGGGATCGTGCCCGGCCATGTAGTCATAGACTGCCTGGGCCTTGTTGAACTGGCGCTTGCGCTCGAAATCGAGACCAAGGTTGTAGAGGTTCTCCATGACGGCTGCACTGTTCGCGCCGTCCAGCGGGACGCGGCGAAACTTGTCGAACGCCATGTCGAGCTGCCCCTGACCTTGAAACGCGAGAGCAAGCATCCGATTGGATTCAGCCGACTCCGAGTCACTGCGCTCCTTGCCCTGCTCGGTGACCAGGAAGCGCTTCGTCGTGAGCACCAGGTGACCGACGAGCGCGAGCAGGACCGGGAGCATCAGGGGAATCCACGTCATGCGCGCGGTCAGCATGAACCACGAAAAACCGACCAATAGCAGCACGATGGTGGCAGTCGCGCCCGCACCGAGCAGCGCGGACAAGCGGGGAAGCAGCACGATCAGATAGAGCGCAACGAACAGCACGACGCCGATCTGCGCCCAGGTGCGCCACGAAGGCAGTGCGTAGACATCGCCCTGCAGCAGCGCCGACGTCGCATGCGCCATGTATTCGCCCTGTGACTGCAGCCCGATCGGCGTGATCATGGTGTTCACCAGACCCGGCGCACTCACGCCGACCACCACCAGCTTGCCTGCGAACTTGGACGCGGGAATCTGGCCATTGAGCACATCGACGAACGAGTCGGGCGCGATCGCGGCCCGACCGTCACGCGGAGCGTAGAAGTGTGTGAGGATCCGGCCATCCGGCCCTGCCGGCAGCAGGGTCTGCCCGAGCTGTACTCCGTTGCTGCCCATCGAAACAGTGGTCATGGGCAGGTTTAGAAAGTGCGCGACGGAGGCGATGGCCAGGTGCGGGAACGCACGCTCGGCATAGTTGAGAAACGCAGCTGAGCGCCGTACCGAGCCGTCTACATCCTCCACCACGGTCAAGTGACCCACAGCAGTCGCTGCACTGCCAAGTGATGGCAGCGGCAGACTCACCGACTGCGTGGGCAGCAATTGCGGCTGCGCAGGAATCAGGGAGCTCTGGACGTAGGGCGGCAATGGATCCGGGCGCCCGCGCGGCTCGCCCAGCTGCATGATTGCGCCCAATTGGACATTGGCCAGGCGCTTGATGGCGGCAGCCAGCTGCGCATCAGCATCCAGACGACTGCGCGCCTCGGCGATGAGCGCACCCATCTGGTCGATCGTGGTCTGCGCAGGGTGGCTGGCGAGCGACTGCGCCTTGGCAGTGTCATAAAGCGCGCCGAGTTGATCCAGCACTGCGGCGCCTGCGTCACGCTGCGGCTCCGAGAACACGACGGTGTAAACGACGCTCTTTGGCTGGCCTGCTGCGAGACGGTCCAGAAAGCGGGCGTGGACATCGCGCGACCACGGGAACCGCCCGATCGCATTGACGGATCGCTCATCGATCGCGACGTAGGCCACGCGGTCCGAGGGCGTCTTCGTGTTGCCTGAAACGGCAGCGTCGTAAAGCCAGTCATCCACCCGCTGCGTGACATTGCTGAGGTTGGCGACCAGCAACACCACGATGATCGTCACCAATCCGAGGAACCAGTCCTTGCGGATGAATTCAGCCTTGGAGTTCAAGTCGGCTCCCTCTCTGCGGCCGTGCTCACTGATGGGTGCCTTGCTTCACGGCACCACGGATGCGGGCATGTGACAACACCGATATCAATTCGTCAATCCACTGCCCAAGCGATGCACGTTTGTTCTCATTGTCGGGGGCGACCTCACACACCCACTTGGGCACGTGCCTTGCGCGCGCCCAGCCAACGGCCCAGCGCCACCACCAGCACGGCACCCACTGCGCCTGCGACATACGCTGCTGATGGCGGCATGCTGCCTGTCCATCGCTGGACTGCCGGATCGCCCAGAATCAACGAACCCGCGATCCAGCCCAGCAAGCCAGCCCCCAGCAGAATGACTACCGGAAAGCGGTCCATGAGCTTGAGAACAAGCTGGCTGCCGAAAACGATGATCGGGATGCTGACCAGCAAGCCGAAAATGACAAGACCGGTCTGATGATGACCGGCGGCCTGCTCCGCGGCGCCAGCAATTGCAATCACGTTGTCCACACTCATGACAAGATCGGCGACGATGACCGTGCGGACGGCGCCCCAGAGATGTCCCGGACTGGCCACACCCTCTTCGCCTTCGTCTTCAGGGATGAGCAGCTTGATGCCAATCCAGATCAGCAGCAGTCCCCCCACAAGCTTCAAGAAGGGAATCTTGAGCAATGCCACCGCAAACAAGACGAGGATGACTCGCAGCACGATCGCACCGGCGGTGCCCAGGGCAATGCCGCGCAGGCGCTGCTCCGGGGGCAGGTTGCGGCACGCCAGCGCGATCACGACCGCGTTGTCTCCCCCGAGCAGGATGTCGATCATGATGATCTGACCGACCGCCACCCAACTGATCTCACTCAACCACTGCAGCATCGCTCGCCCTCCCCGGCGCCTGTCCAATCTCAACAGAACATCCGCAGCATCTCAAACAAAAAGGGCCGGCAAGCCGGCCCGTTCGCATCCACCCGAAGGCGACGTAGTCAGAGAAGACTCTTGAGCAGGCGGCCCATCTCGGATGGATTGCGCGTGACCTTGAAGCCGCACTCTTCCATGATGGCGAGCTTGGCATCCGCCGTATCCGCGCCACCAGAGATGAGCGCGCCCGCATGGCCCATGCGCTTGCCCGGAGGGGCCGTGACGCCTGCGATGAAACCGACGATGGGCTTCTTCATGTTGGCCTTGCACCAGCGCGCGGCCTCGGCCTCGTCGGGCCCGCCGATCTCGCCGATCATGATGACGGCGTCGGTGTCGGGATCGTCGTTGAAGGCCTTCATTACGTCGATGTGCTTCAGACCGTTGATCGGGTCGCCACCGATACCCACCGCGCTGGACTGGCCCAGGCCGATTTCGGTGAGCTGCGCCACGGCTTCATAGGTCAGCGTGCCGGAGCGCGACACGACGCCGATGCGGCCCTTCTTGTGGATGTGGCCCGGCATGATGCCGATCTTGATTTCTTCCGGCGTGATCAGGCCCGGGCAGTT
>JAIXTA010000141.1 GCA_027484405.1 Burkholderiales bacterium | reverse complement strand
TGTGCAGTGCTTTGCCATGATCCCGGGCACCAGCCGCAGTGGTGCCACCATCATCGGCGGCATGCTGCTGGGGTTGTCGCGCAAGGCGGCCACCGAGTTCAGCTTCTTCCTGGCGATTCCCACGCTGATCGGCGCCGGGGCGTATTCGGTCTACAAGCAGCGTGATCTGCTGTCACTGGCCGATGTGCCGATGTTCGCGGTGGGCGCGCTGTTCGCCTTCCTGAGCGCATTGGTGGTGGTGAAGTGGCTGGTGCGCTATGTGTCCTCGCACACCTTTGTGCCCTTTGCCTGGTACCGGATCATCTTCGGCGTCGTGGTGCTGGCCACGGCTCACCTCGGCCTCGTGAGCTGGTCGGATTGAGACCGGTGCCGATCCACCCCGAGCTGCGATCATGATCCAGCCCCCGCCGGAGCTGCAGACCGAGCGCCTCACGCTCCGGCTGGCCCAGCCGGATGACGCGGCGTCGACGGTGGCGTTCTTCGAGCGCAACCGAGCGCATCTGGCGCGCTGGGACCCGCCGCCGCCCGAGGGCTTCTATACCGAACCCTACTGGCGCCGCTACGGCGAAACGGCGGTGGGCGAATGGTCTGCGGGCGTGGCGGTGCGCCTGAACGTGTTTGCGCGCGGCGATCTGGCCCACAGCCGGCCGCTGCTGGCGCGCATCAACTACACGCAGATGGCGCGCGGGCCGTTTCATTCCTGCGTGCTGGGCTATTCACTGGACGGCGGCCAGGAAGGCCGCGGGCTGATGAGCGAAGCCCTGCGCGCGGCCAATGACTTCATGTTCAGCGCGCAGAAGATGCACCGCATCCAGGCCGCGGTGCGCCCGGAGAACCTGCGCAGCCTGGCGGTCATGCGGCGCCTGGGCTTCCAGTGCATTGGGCTGGCGCCGCTGTATCTGTTCATCGACGGCGCCTGGCGCGACCACGAGCTCTACCAGCTCATCAACGCCGCCATGGATGTGCAGCAGGCGCCCTAGCGCCGTGGCAGCCCGCCGGCCCTGCTCAGCCCAGGCGCCTGAACACCAGATCCCACACACCGTGGCCCAGCTTCAGGCCGCGGTGCTCGAACTTGGTGACCGGGCGCTCGAATAGCGGGTTGGCGCGGGGGCCGAAACCGGCGGCCGTGTTGGCCAGCTGCGGCTCGCCGCGGAGCACTTCGAGCATCTGCTGGGCGTAGTCCTCGACGTCCGTGGCGCAATGCAGGTAGCCGCCGGGGGCGATGCGCGAGGCCAGCAGGGCGATGAACCAGGGCTGCACCAGGCGGCGCTTGTGGTGGCGCGCCTTGGGCCAGGGGTCCGGAAAGTAGATGTGCGCCCCGGCCAGGCGGTCGGATGGGATCATGTCGAGCACGATCTCCACGGCGTCGTGCTGCATGACGCGCAGGTTCTGCAGGCCCTGCTCCTCGATGCGCTTGAGCAGGGCGCCCACGCCGCTGGTGAAGACCTCGACGCCGAGATAGTTCACGTCCGGCCGGCTGCCGGCCAGATGCGCGGTGGTCTCGCCCATGCCGCAGCCGATCTCCAGCACCAGCGGCGCCGCCCGACCGAAGGCGGCGTCGAAGTCGAAGTGCGTCGGCTGGTAGGGCAGGCCCCAGACCGGCAGCAGGCGCTCGTAGGCGTCGCGCTGGCTGGGCGAGAAGCGCGCCTTGCGGTGCACGAAGCTCTTGATGTGGCCCCAGTCGCGCACCGGCCGGCCGTCCTCGATCAGCGGCGCGGTGGACACGGGCGTGTCCGGCTTGGCGCCTTGCAGCGGGCTGGCGGGAGTCTGTTCAGTGCTCATTCTGGCCGAAAATGATCTTTATTTGATGGGTAAAAACCGGCTTTCCGCTTGTCTGATGCGCGAATAGCGGCATGTCAACAAGTCTGAAAAATACGGCCGAAATTGAATGATTGCTCTTGGCGGGTCAACTGCCGGCCGGTGTGGCGCCGCTGCTTGAAGCAATCACGCCCTGGGTGGGCGAGGACGGCGAGCCGCTGTAGAGCTTCTTGGGCATGCGGCCGGCCAGAAACGCGTCGCGCCCGGCCTCCACACCCAGCTTCATGGCCCGTGCCATGCGCACCGGGTCCTTCGCCAAGGCAATGGCGGTGTTCATCAGCACGCCGGCGCAGCCCAGCTCCATGGCAATGGTGGCGTCACTCGCGGTACCCACACCGGCGTCCACGATCACCGGCACCTTGGCCTTTTCCAGAATGAGCTGGATGTTCCAGGGGTTCAGGATGCCCATGCCCGAGCCGATCAGGCTGGCCAGCGGCATGATCGCCACGCAGCCGATGTCCTCGAGCACCCGCGCCTGGATCGGGTCGTCGCTGCAATAGACCATGACCTCGAAGCCTTCCTGCACCAGGGTCTCGGCGGCCTTGATCGTTTCCGGCATGTTCGGATACAGATTGGTCGGGTCGCCCAGCACCTCAAGCTTGGTGAGGTTGTGGCCATCCAGCAGCTCGCGCGCCAGGCGCAGGGTGCGCACGGCGTCCTCGGCCGTGTAGCAGCCGGCGGAATTGGGCAGGTAGGTGAACTGCGAGGGTGGCAAAAAGTCCAGCAGCGACTCGCCGGCGTTCTGGCCGATGTTCACGCGCCGGATCGCCACCGTGACGATCTCCGCACCCGAGGCGTCGATCGCCGCGCGGGTCTGCGTGAAGTCTTTGTACTTGCCGGTGCCCACCAGCAGGCGCGAATTGAAGCGGCGCGTGCCGACGGTCAGCGCATCGGCGCCCTGGGGGTCGAGACCTTCGCTCATTCTGAGGCTCCTGCTATTGGACGATCTTCACGGCAAGAATGCCGGTATTTGCGGTGCATTTCGAGTCAGAACAGCGCCTGGGGTGTGACGAGTCTCGCGCTTGCACGCGCTCGCCGTTCGCCCGGCAGCGAGCAGTGCTCGCCGAAACCCCGGGCTCACCTCATCCACCTCGCGCCAAGTATGCCGCTCGGATTCGGCAGGCGTGGAACAGTCCGCAGGGACTGTTCCACGTCCAGCCTTATCCACCACCCACGGCAACAACGATCTCCAAGCGATCACCCTCGGCAAGCACCGTGCTGCCATGCAGGCTCTTGGGCACGATCTCGCCGTTGCGCTCCACGGCGATGCGCTTGCCGGTGTGGCCGAGCTGCTCGACGAGCTGCGCCACCGTGGCCTGCGGCGGCACTGAGGTGGTTTGACCGTTGACGAGGAGGGTGGGCATTCGACAGACCGACAGGCATGCGGATGTGGAGTGGGGGCGCTCGAGGGGGTGCAACCCCCTCGCTCAATCAGCATTGGGCGCTCATCGGAGAGAAAACACTCGCCGTGCGGAGGCCGCGCTGTGGAGCGGGCGATGGGAATCGAACCCACGTCTTGAGCTTGGGAAGCTCAGGTCCTGCCATTGAACGACGCCCGCGGACCGGAAAAACAACAGCCGAAATCTTACCTGCGGCCCGGCGGTGGCGGCCTGCTGCGGCCGATCGTCCCTGGATCGACTCGGCCGAGCACGCAGCCGCTTGCCGCACCGGGCCTACATGCCGCCCAGGGCGACGTACTTGATCTTCAGATAGTCGTCCATGCCGTAGCGCGAGCCCTCGCGGCCCAGGCCGGATTGCTTCACGCCACCGAAGGGCGCCACCTCGTTGCCCAGGATGCCGGTGTTCACGCCGACCATGCCGTAGTCCAGGGCTTCGGCCACGCGCCAGACGCGGGCGATGTCACGGCTGTAGAAGTAGCTCGCCAGGCCGAATTCGGTGTCATTGGCCAGGCGGATCACGTCGGCTTCGTCCTTGAACTTGAAGATGGCCGCCACCGGGCCGAAGGTCTCCTCGCGCGCGATCTGCATGTCGGGCGTGGCGTCGGCCAGCACGGTGGGGGCAAAGAACAGCCCGGCGCCGCCTTCGACCTTCCTGCCGCCCAGCAGCAGGCGCGCGCCCTTGGCCACGGCGTCGTTCACATGGCTTTCAACCTTGTCGATGCCCTGCTGCTCGATCAGCGGGCCCTGCGTCACGCCTTCGGAAAACACATTGCCGACCTTGATCAGCCGCGCCTTCTCGGTGAAGCGCGCGACGAACTCCTCGTACACGGCCTCGTGGACGAAGAAGCGGTTGGTGCAGACGCAGGTCTGGCCGGCGTTGCGGTACTTGCTGGCAATGGCGCCGGCCACCGCGGCGTTCAGGTCCGCATCCTCGAACACGATGAAGGGCGCATGGCCGCCCAGCTCCAGGGAGAGCTTCTTGACCGTGGGCGCGCTCTGCGCCATCAGGATCCGGCCCACGGGCGTGGAACCCGTGAAGGACAGCTTGCGCACCACCGGGCTGGCGCAGAGCACCTTGCCAACCTCGATGGAGTGGGCGGCGTCGGCCGTCACGATATTGATCACGCCCTTGGGAAAGCCGGCGCGGATCGCGAGTTCGGCCAGCGCCAGGGCCGACAGCGGCGTCTGCTCGGCGGGCTTGAGCACGATGGTGCAGCCTGCCGCGATCGCCGGCGCCACCTTGCGGGTAATCATGGCGTGCGGGAAGTTCCAGGGCGTGATGGCCGCGCAGACACCGATGGGCTGCTTGAAGGTCAGCATGCGCGTGTTGGCCCAGGGGCTTTCGAGCACATCGCCGGTCACGCGCCGGGCTTCCTCGGCAAACCAGTCGATGAAGCTGGCGCCGTAGACGATCTCGCCGCGCGCCTCGGGCAGGGCCTTGCCGCCCTCGGTGGCCATGAGCCGGGCGAGGTCGTCCTGGTGGGCCAGGATCAGCTCGAACCACTTGCGCATCACGCCGGCGCGTTCCTTGGCGGTCTTGCGCTTCCAGATCTCGAAGGCGGCGGCGGCGGCGTCAATGGCGGCCTGCGCATCCGTGGCGCCGCAGTTGGCCACCTCGGCCACCAGTTCCCCCGTGGAGGGGTTGGTGACGGCGAAGCGCGCGCCGCTGGCGGCACCCGTCCAGGCGCCGTCAATGAAGGCCTCGGTGCGGATCAGTGCGCTGTCGTTCGGGACGAAGGGGAGGGCGTCGCGATGCATCTGGTTACTCCTTGCGGCTGCGGTGCTGCGGCACCGTCTGTACGGGGGCTGCAAAGGTTACTGCGGGCAGTGGCTAAACTTTCTGCCTTCTCCAAGTGCCAAGCGAGGGTATCGGTCCATGCAGCAGGTCAGTGCCGAACTGGTGGAATGGCTCCAGAACGAGATCGGGCGCGGTTGCCGTCCGGAAGTGCTGATCGAGTCGATGATCAAGGCGGGTTACGAGGCGGATTTCTCCCGCAACGTGATCAATGCGTCCTTCGCCAGCCTCGAGGCGCTGGAGGGCAAGCGGCCGAACGTTCTCGGCGCAAATCTCGAAGGCACGCTCAAGATCAACACCGCCCCGCTGCCCGGCAACTTCATCAAGACCTCGGATCGCGATGTACAGGTGCTGCTGAACATGCAAAGCCCGCGGATCATGCTCTTCGGCGGGCTGCTGTCTGACGAGGAGTGCGACGGCATCATCGAGTTCTCGCGCGCCAAGATGGCTCGGTCCCATGTGGTCGATTCAGACGCTGGTGGCACCCGAGAGGATGAAGCCCGCACCAGCACCGGCGCGGCGTTCCAGCGCGGCGAGACCGCGCTGCACAGCCGGATCGAGAAGCGCATCAGCGAACTGCTGGGCTGGCCCGTGGAACATGGCGAGGGCCTGCAGATCCTGCACTACAACGTCGGCGGCGAGTACAAGCCGCACTATGACTACTTCCACCACGACCGCCCGGGCGAGGCCGAGCAGCTCAAGACCGGCGGTCAGCGCATTGCCACCCTGGTGATGTATCTGAATGATGTGGAAGCCGGCGGCGGCACGATCTTCCCGGAGCTGGGCCTGGAAACCATGCCCAAGAAGGGCAATGCCATCTACTTTGCCTACGGCGGGATGGACGGCACCCTGGATTCGCGCTCTCTGCACGGCGGTGCACCGGTGGAGCGCGGCGAGAAGTGGATCGCCACCAAGTGGATCCGGCAGCGTCCGTATCAGTTGTCTTGAGGACGCGCGCCCGGGCGTTTCAGG
This sequence comes from Burkholderiales bacterium, assembly GCA_027484405.1. GTDB lineage: Bacteria > Pseudomonadota > Gammaproteobacteria > Burkholderiales > Burkholderiaceae_C > Piscinibacterium. The sequence goes on along the minus strand of JAIXTA010000141.1, from coordinate 68,955 downwards.
GGCAGCGCAACTGAGCGCTTCAGGCGGCTGCAGCCGCCCGCGCAGGCGTCGGGCGGCGTGATTGCAGGCGAATCAATCGACCATGTCGTCGTCCGGCAGGCCATCGGGCCGGCTGGACGTGGTCACGCGCTGGTCATGCGGCATGCGGAAGTAGCCCCGGCGATCGCCCATGATCCGACGCAATTCCTTCGTAGGGATATCGGTCAGTTCATGGATGCGGATCAGCAGCGCTGCGCCGAAATCAGCCTTGCGGTTGCGAATGCGTGACAGCACGGCGCGCTGCACGCCCAGCTGCGCGGCCAGCGCGGCGTCTGTGGGCAACGCAAGTTTGGACTTCAGGTACTCAAGCAGACGCGAGGGCTCATACGCCTCGGGCGTCGGGATCGAGTGGGTATCCATCATGATCATGTTGATCCCTCCGCAACTCGGGTTCCAACAGTGTGATCGAGACGGCAGACGGGCGTCGCCGTACGATGAGAGCGTTTACACAAAAGCAAGTGTAAACCCATGTGCATCACTTTGGATGCTCTTTCTGCGACAAGGTTTTGCCCCCTCGCCGGCACAAAATCGTCCTCACGCCAATGCCCACCGCCTTTGATCTTGACCGAGTTCGGCGTGAGCCGATCGCGTTTTTGCGCTCGCTTTACGACGCTGCGGTCGAACGGGCCCACCCCTCGGCCGTCCTGGCCGCCCACCTCCCGCCGCCGCCCAAGGGCCGGACGCTGGTACTCGGCGCCGGCAAGGCTAGCGGCGCCATGGCTGCGGCGCTGGACGCCGCCTGGCCGGCGGACGCACCGATCAGTGGGTTGGTGATCACTCGCTATGCGCACACCCCGCCCGAATACCGCGCCCGCGGCGGACGCATCGAGGTCGTGGAAGCGGCACACCCGGTGCCGGATGCCGCCGGCGAGACGGCGGCGCGCCGCATCCTTGCTTTGTGCGAAGGCCTGAGCGCCGATGACCTCGTGATCTGCCTGATTTCCGGCGGCGGCTCGGCCTTGCTGGCTGTCCCGGCGCCGGGTCTGACCTTGGCTGACAAGCGCGCGATCAACAGCGCGTTGCTGCGTTCGGGTGCCACGATCGGCGAGATGAACTGTGTTCGCAAGCACCTCTCAGCCATCAAGGGCGGACGTCTGGCGGCGGCGTGCTCGCCTGCGCGCGTGGTGACGCTGCTGATCTCGGACGTGCCCGGTGATGATCCAAGCGTGATTGCGAGCGGCCCGACCGTCGCCGACTCGACGACCTGCGCCGATGCGCTCGCGATCATCGACAGATTTCGCATCGAGATTCCACCGCTCGCCCGTGCGGCCTTGCAGCAAGGCGACTGGGAAAGTATCAAGCCGGGCGACCCCTGCCTCGCCCGGGCTGAAACCCGCATGCTGGCCACGCCACGCGAGGCCCTCGAACATGCGGCACGGATGGCACGTAGCGCGGGCGTCGCGGCCTTCGTGCTGTCTGATGACATGGAGGGCGAGGCGCGTGAGGTGGGCAAGGTGCATGCTGCATTGGCGCGTTCGGTCAAGATGCACGGCACGCCATTTCGCACGCCCTGCCTGATCCTGAGTGGCGGCGAGACCTCCGTGACCGTGCGCAATCGGCAAGGGCGAGGCGGGCGCGCAGTTGAGTTTCTACTCGGCTGTGGTGTCGCCCTCGACGGGCTTGAAGGCGTCTGGGGATTGGCTGCGGATACCGACGGTATCGATGGCACCGAGGACAACGCTGGCGCGTGGCTTGCCCCGGACACCCTGGCACGGGCCCAAGCGCATGGCCGGAATGCACTTGCAGCCCTGGAAGGCAACGACGCCTACAGCTACTTCGCGTCGGTCGATCACCTCGTGGTCCCTGGCCCCACCTTCACCAACGTCAACGACTTTCGCGCGCTACTTGTGCTTTGAATGCGCTGCGCCGGGCGTGGGCCGCTTCTGCCAGCCGATCAGGCAGACCGCCAAGGCGCAAGGTCGGCGTGTCGATGGCGTGCCTGAGCACCGCATCCGTGCTTGCAAGCAGAACCCGCTGTCGTGCTCGGGTCAGCGCCGTGTAGAGCAGCTCTCGGCTGGCAAGCGGGCCTTGCGCTTCAGGCATGACCACAAGCACGGCATCGAACTCTGAACCCTGCGACTTGTGCACCGTGATGGCGAATGCGGTTTCCGCGCGTGTGAGCCGCGCCAGCGGCACGTGGAGCAGGCTGCCGTCGCTGCGCTCGAACACGCCCTGAAGCTGGCCGGTCGCATCCGGTAGCAGAACGCCCACGTCGCCATTGAACAGGTCGAGCGCATAGTCGTTGGCCAGAAGCATCAGGGGTTCTCCGGCGAGTGCTGCAGACGTGTCGTCAGGCGCGCCCGGACCCAGGCTTCGGGCCAGCAGTTGCCGGGCCACTGCATTGAGGCGACTCACGCCGCGCGGACCCTGGCGCTGTGCACAAAGCACACGAAATCGCCCCAGCGCAGCCAAGAGAGTCCGTGCATCCCGGCAGCCCTCTGCCAGCAACGAGAAATACTCGGCAAAGCCCGTGCGAAGAACGTCCTCGATGCCGGCGGCCGACAGCGGTTCCGGCAGTCGACGGACTGCCTCTTGTGCCGGATCTGCCAAGACGGCGAGGGCAGCGTCCGTCTGGCCGTCGCGGACGGCAGCGGCCAGCGCACCGATCGCGGCCTGTTCGCGGAAGCGATAGTTTTCCGTGAGCCAGCAGACGTGCGCTGGCAATGTGTCTTCGTCGCCACCAGGGATCATGTCCAGGCTGGACACATCGATGCCGCATAGAGCAGCCAGCCGCTCGCGCTGTTGCGTGCCCAAGGTGCGCTGCTGGCTGAGCTGGCTGAATACAGCCCCAGCCTCCACGGACGCGAGCTGGTCCTTGTCGCCGAGCAGGATGAGACGCGCGCCTGGGGGGAGGGCCTGAACCAGACGCCGCGCCAGAGCAAGGTCGAGCATCGAAGCTTCGTCCACAACGAGCAGATCGCAGTCCAGAGGGTTGTCTGCATGATGGCGGAAGCGCCGGTCATGAGCCTGGTAACCCAGCAAGCGATGCACAGTGGCTGCGGTTTGGGGCAGCGCTTCGTGCACGGCTGCTGGGAGCTGTCCAGCACGCGCACGGATCGACTCCACCATTCTGGCTGCGGCTTTGCCGGTCGGTGCGCACAGCGCGATTCGCAGCGAGGGCGTCTGCGCAAGCAGTACGGCCAAGAGGTTGACGACCGTGGTTGTCTTCCCCGTTCCCGGCCCGCCGCTCAGCACAAGCACCTGCGAACACAGCGCGCTGGCGCAGGCCAGCTGTTGGCCGTCGACGGTGCCACCAGGCACATGCGCAAACCGTTCACGCAGCGCCTGGGCGGCCGATGGTGTGGCATGCACCGAAGGTGCCGCAGCCAGTGCATCCAGAGAACGGGCCAAGGCCTGTTCATGATCCAGCATGCGATGCAGGTAAAGGCGGCCGGCGGTGTCCAGCAGCATGGGCCGATTGCCTGGCTCGAGATGACTTGCAACCATGCCGGAATCGAACAGGCACTGTACGACGGACTGATCCGTGAAGCTGGGGTCGACCAGGCACACATGCCCTTCGTCCATGGCGATGATCAGCCGTCGAGCGCCTTCGGCTGCAGCGGTCTGCGCAGTTTGGGTTGCGCCGGATCGAGCCGACCAGCGAGCAATATGGTCGGCAAACACATCGGCGAACCCCAAGCGCCCCGAGCTTGATGTGCTCTGCGCGAGGTCATGGTCGGGCTCGTGGATGGTTGGCGCGCTCATGCAGGCACCTCTCCGGCGAGTCTGGATGGCACCGCAGAGCTTGGGCCATCGAGCAGGGCCGACAGTTGCTCGATCAGTTGCCTTGTCGGGCGATACGCCTGGACGCCACACGGTGTTCCGTCAGGCATCGCCCAGCCGGGGCGCACACCTCGTACGAAGAGGTAAAGGGCGCCGCCCACATGGGTGTCGTAGTCATACTCAGGCTGGCTGTGGCGAAGAAATCGGTGCAGTGCAACGCAGTAGAGCAGCAGCTGGAGCCAGTAGCGGCCGCCGTCCATTGCGCGGCACATCGCTGAATGGGTGTAGTCAGTGGCGCGCTCGCCGAGATGATTGGACTTCCAATCGACCAGATAGAAGCGCCCCTCGTGCTCGAAAACAAGGTCGATGAATCCGCGCAGGTAGCCGCGCAGCGTGCTGAAGCTCAGATCAGGCATGTCGAAACCATGACGCCGCATGCAGTCGATCAACATCTCTGAGCGCAGCTCGGTGGCGGGCAGCATGAACTCCAGCTCATTCAGCCGAAGCCCTGGCTTGATCCGGTCGAGGCGCAAACCCGGAAGCAGCTCGACGGAAGTCACTGCTTCGAGCATCCCGAGCAGCTGCTGCTGCCCAAGCGGGGCGAGCGACCCGGTCTCGCTCAGGGCCTGCGCTGCGGCAGCTGACCAGGTGCTTCGGTCAGTGAAGTCGGCCAGCTCAAAGACACGGTGAATGCAGACCCCAGCCGCCGCGCCGCGTGCAAAGCGCAGAATGTCAGTCGCGGCAATCGGCGTTGCATCGATGTCGGTGTCCGCTCGCTGCACCTCCTGGGTGGCGGTAAACAGATCATGGTCCACAGCTCGGTGATCGTCGCTGGCACGAAGCAGTCCGGTGTAGCTGCCGACCCGCCATGGCGCGGGAATTCGGTCTGGTGCGGGCAGCGCCAAGAGTCCAGTCTGTTGCTGCTTGCCAGCCCATACCGGAACGTCACAGTCCGGGCCAATATGGCTCAGATGAATCGAGTTGCAGCGCGCCGCCAGCCCCGACCAGGCGCGTTCGACGGCATCGATCGACGGCGCTGTGGACATCCAGGTCTGCGGTTCATGGGTATGGCCGAGCACCAGCCAGTTGATGTTTGCCCTGCAGGCCTGTGTCGTGCTGGTGCCCACGCGATAGATCCCGCCGTACAGATAGCAGCGCAGCGCTGCACGGGTGAGTGCAACGTAGGTCAGACGCAGACGCTCGGAAGCCGTTGCCAGCTTGCGTTGCATCTCTATGTCGGCAGGCAGGCCTTCCTCGGTACTGCGGTAGTCAATCACCTGGCCAGCATCGTTGCGCCACTGCGTACTGAGCGACTTGGTGCTCGACGCTTGAGCGTCGTCCCACTCAAAGGGGCAGAACACGATCGGATACTCCAGACCCTTTGAGCGATGCACGGTGACAATCTGTACCAGATGTTGATCCGACTCCAGCCGCAACTGGGCCTCTTCCAGGGCAGGTGGATCGCTCACCTGCCGCAGGAACCAGCGCAACAGCGCATCGGGCGCCAGGCCGCGTCCGGCCTGCTGCGCAAGCAGGTCAATGAGGTGACGCAGGTTGGTGAGCTGTCGCTCGCCTTCGCCGGTACCCATCAAGCGCTGTGCAACCTGCATCTGCGCGCCGAGCTCGCGCAGCATCGCTCCGATGCCGCGATGGCGCCAGAGGTTTTGCCAATCGCGCAGCTGTGCACTCCATCGCAGCAGCCCGTCCGGCGATCGAGCGAGCGACTCGAGCTCGTTGGCGCCAAGCCCCAGAAGACGCGTTGCCAGCGCAGTGCGAACGCGTGTGAGGTCCCCAGGCTGGATGATGGCGCGCAGCACCTGTCCCAGATCGCGCGCCAGCAGGCTGGCGAACACGCTTTCTCGTGTCAGCTCCACACTGCCCACACCGGCTTGCGAAAGCACGCGCTTGATCATCTGGCCCTGCGCGCGAGTGCGTACCAGTACGGCGATATCTGCCGGTGCGACGGGTCGATCACTGATCCGCAGGTTGCCGCGGTCTGCAGCAGCGAGCAGGCGGACTATTTCTGCCACCACATCGCTGCACACACGTTTCTTGCTCAGAGCTTTGCTGCAGGCTTGCCCGTCTTCAGGTGGCGCCCAGCGGCGCACCTGGAGCGGTTCGGCGGGCCCGCCGGAGGTGTCGTAGAGGGGTCCCAGGCGGGCGCCTGCCGCCTCGATGGTTTGGTATGCAAGGCCTTCAATGAGAAAGGGGCGCGGCGACATGCTCCACAATGCATTGAGTCCATCAATCAGGCCCTGACTTGAGCGGAAGTTGCGCAACAACGCATACCGGTGTTGGGCGGCGCGAGCGGCCCGCAGGTACACCTGGAGGTCTGCATTGCGGAAGCTGTAGATGGCCTGCTTCGGGTCGCCTACAAGAAACAGCGGCTGGTTGGTATTCGCATAGATGCTGCGAAAGATGTCGTACTGCACCGGATCGGTGTCCTGGAACTCGTCGATGAGCGCTGCAGGGAAGCGGTCGCGCAGGGACTGCGCAAGCTCAGGGCCGTTCTTACCCAGCAGCGCTTCGCGCAGACGTCCCAACAAGTCGTCGAAGGATTGCAGGCGACGCACCCGTTTGATCGTTCTCAGCCGGGCTCGGCCTTCGTCGAGCATCCGGGCCAGCGTCTTCAGCCATGCGGTGCGTCCTTCCCTGTCGCGTTGCGCGAGCGCGTCCAGTACCGGCTGTGCCGCGTCCAGGAAGGGGTGCACCACACGTGGCGCTGATTTCTTGGTGCAGGCATCAAGGTAGGCCCTGCTGAACAGCCTGAGCTCCCCATCCTGCGGCCTCGCCTGGGGCACGCCACCCTGTGCCAACAGCGTATGCCAGTCCCGTACAGCACGGTCCAAGCGGCGAGGCAGTTGCTCTGGCTTGATCCGAGTGCGATTCAGATGGTCCGCACTTGATGCGTCTTCAAGCAAGTGAATCAGCTGGTCAGGGTCCCAGGCCGCCCGTGCGGAATCGATCAGCGCGGTCCAGTCGACGCTCGCAGCGGCTGCATCCACTTCTGGCCAGCGGATCTCGGCCGTGGGCTTGGCGTCATGCAGGCGCAGCGCATCTGCTACGTCGGCAGCGCGCAATCGCTCCTGCCAGACCCAGCACGAAAGCGCACTGTCCGGCGAGGATGACGCCACATGCTCGCGCCACAAGCCGCGCGCAACTTCGTCGGCCAGTTCTTCGTCGGATTCGACCAGATCCAGTGCCAAGGGCTGGCCGATCGACAGGGGCACATCAGCCAAGGCGCGCTGGCAGAAACCGTGGATCGTGGTGATGCTTGCGTTGTCAAAGTCCAGAAGAGCCTGGTTCAGCGCCTGACGGATCTGTACATCGGCTCGGCCGGCTGCGCCTGTCAATCTCGCAAGCAGCGCAATCGACAAGGCATCCGCAGAATCACGTGCGACAAGCGCATCGCGCAAGTTTTGAAGCCGCATGCGAATCCGGTCGCGCAGTTCGGCTGTGGCCGCTTGCGTGAAGGTCACGACCAGAATCTGGCTGACGTTCAAATCCAGTTCCAGCAGCAGGCGTGCATAGAGTCCACAGATGTTCCAGGTCTTTCCCGTGCCGGCCGAGGCTTCGACCAAGCTGACTCCATGGAGATTGCAGCGCACCGGATCCAATTCGCTGCTCATTGGGCGTCCTCCGACTCGAGGAGATGCTCCAGGAGCGGCGTCCAGATGCGCTTGGCCAGCGATTCGAACTCTTCGTCAAGGCAGTCGGCCTTTCCGCGAAACGCCAATGCAAAGGCTGGATCATCACGCTCTCCGGGCCGTCCATGGCGGCCCTCCCAGCGCTCAAGGATCTTGTCCAGTGTGAGACCCTCGGCCGATGCCCGCGAGGTCTTCGGGAAGAACTTCAGCGGCTGGTTCTGGCCCTGCAAGTAACACTCCACAAGCCCGACAAGCTGTTCGGGAGCGTTCAGGCATTGCGTCAGATGCAGACTGCCATGGGCATGAAGCATGCTGGACTGGAAAGCAGGCAGTGCACCGGCGGCTTCCGCTGTGCGGCCTTGCGCTGCGCATAGCGCCAGGTGCTGCACCCAGAATCGAAGTGTGTCGTTTGCCGTCGGCTCGAATGCGCGCCAGTCAAGTAGGCCGGGCATCAATCCCGATGGCTGCACGAGATTCCTCAGTCGTCCCTGGATGCGGATTGGACCGAGCGCAGTGCTCAGCGGCAGATCAACGTGCAGATCATCAATTCTGTACAAGTGTTTTGCCCGAATTTGCAGCGCGAGCGTTTGATGGTCCGCCACCAGCGCCCGTGCTGCATGTACAGCCTGTGAGCCGAAGGGCATCCGAGGATGATGGAGCAGCACGGCTTCGACGACCTGCTCGGACTCGCCAGAGATCAGTTGCTCAAGCGCAAGCGTGGCTAACACCCGGTCTCGCGCAGCGCTTGCAGCGTCGGCCTCGTCATCTCCCGGGACTTCGTTGCTGAGCCAGGGGTCAATCTGCAGACGGTGCTGGAGCAGATAGCGGGCCGGATTCGCAAGAAAGCTGGCCAATGCGTCCAACTTGATGGTTGGTGTGGGGTCGGTCGCGTGCAGGGCCGTCGTGAAGAACGGCAGACCGCTCCGCAGTTCATTACGCGATACATCAGCCTCGTCGTTGGACTCTTCAGCGTCAGCATCAGTGCCAGCGCGAGATTTCACTGTTGGAGTCGTGGCGTCTGCGTGAACCCGGTCGACGGATCGGGGCATCCACTGCGCGTCGTGGCTGCGCAGCCTCGCGTCGGCGTGGGGATCGAACAGCGCTCGGGCGAAGGGTTGCAACGGTTGTTCGATGACGAGGGCGTGGCGAGCAGCCTGGAGCTCGGCGGATCCGTACGGTGCGCTGCTCAGCCTGGGTACAAGCCAGTCGAGCAGTTCGGTGATCAAGGAAGACGGCAGAAGGATGCTGTTGTCCTTGATGCTCCGGCCGGTGTAGCTGAGGTGGAGGCGGTCTCGCGCGGCCACGATCAAACCCAGAAAGCGCTCTCGTGCAGCATCGCTTTGAGACGGGTCGCCCTCTCGAGGCAAGATGCGGAGAAGGTCGTGTTCAACGGCCCGGGTGCGGGGCGGGACGACGCCATCGTTCAGGCCGAGCGCGGCAATCAGCTTGAACGGCAACGGATGCAGCGCGTGGAAGCTGGCAAAAGTCACGCTGCCCCCGGGCGTGGCCGCCGCTGCGCGACCTTCGAGTTCCTCATGCAGTGCGTGACGCAGGATCGGCAGGCTCAACTGCTGATCGGCCAGGATGCCTGACAGCTTGGTACAGGTATCCGCCAGCACAGATTGAAGCTCTAGCCAGTCAGCGTTGAACCTGCCTCCCCCTGAGAGCAGCCGAGCGGAAAGCGAGATCAGCTGCTCTTGCCATTGGGCTGCATCCAAGGCCTTGCGTGAAAGCATCGAAAACTGGGTCAAGACCTCGAGGTACCGGCTCCAGGCTGCCAGGATGTCGACGTCGCGGCCTTCGGCAGCCGCAACCGGCGCCAATTGTCCGAGCGGTGTGCAGTTGCCATCGGGCAACGCGAAACCCAGCACGAGACGCTCGAGGCTGCTGGGCAGGGACGGGTGAGCGCCGTTCAGCCCGGGCGTCTCGTCAAGCGTGTCCATCCCTCGATGGGCGCCCGCGGCATCCAGCCAGCGGTGCAGCCTGCTGACGTCGTCTTCACCCAGCCCGAAGCGGCTTTGAACGATCGGTTCTGCCAGCAGTTCAAGTGCCTTGCTGATGGTCCAGTCCGCTCCGCTCTCTGCGAGCACAAGCATTAGACAGCGCAAGGCCGACTCATCCTCGGGCATGCGACGGCCCGAGATTCGATACGGCAGGTTGCCAGCGTCGCGGCGCGTTCCGAACACCGCGTCGATCAACGGCGCGGCAGCTTCAATGTCCGGCACCAGCACAAGAACATCACCAGGGCGCAGTTCATGCGAGTGTGCGAAGTGACCCAGCAGGCGGTCGTGCAGCACTTCGAGTTCGCGAGTGAGCGAATGACAGACGTGGACCTCAATGCCCGGATTGGTCGCCAGATCGCTCCATGCGCCCAGCGGTGGCTCATCGAGGTGCAGGATCGATGACTGCAGAGCAGCAAGCGCCGTTCCGGGGCCGGGCTCCACGACGTCAAAGTGGTCGGTCGTCATTGCTGGATCAAGCTCGATCAAGCGCGCCAGATGCACGCGGGATCGCGGCGCCATCGTGGCCAGCAGTGCATGGCCGATCTCGGCATGTTCCGCGCGGCGCAGCTGTTGCATGCGAGCAAGCCGACGCGGACTGACCGTATCAAACCAGAATGATTCGCAGGGATTCAGCGCATACCACCGCAGATCGATGTGGCGGGCAAGTGCTTCGACCATGCCAAGCGCAAGTGGCGGGAGCTCATCCACGCAGAACAGATGGACTTGTGCGGGTAGTCCGCGCAAGGCCGGATCACCTGAGGCGCGCCGTAGCAGCTCTTGGCGAAACAGTGCCATCGGGTGTGTATCGCCGACTCCAAGTTCCTGGCTTACAGCACGCCAGAGCCTTGCCTGCCAAGGTTCATGACGAGAAGCCGCCAAGCCGGGCACCCTGGTGCCCCTTTGCCAAGCCGATAGCCACTCAGGGCGCCAATTTGCGTAGGTGCGGAGCAGTTGCGCCGCGGACTCCGCCAGCTCGAGGCGTTGGAGTTCGTCGGCATCATCGAGATAGAGCCTGAGAACAGGTTCAGTTGAAATCAGAGCCGGATCGCTAAGGCACTTGTAGCAGCGCCAGGTCAGTTCGTCCCGCTCAAATGGTGCGCGCTCCGCTCGTGTGGGTACCAGCCCGGCCAGCAGTGACCAGAGCCAACTCCCTGGCAGATAGAAGCGCAGGTTTGCAGCGACACCGACGCGATCGGCCAGACGGCGCGTGATGTCCCGCTGCAGCGCCAGGCTGGGCACGATGACCACCGGCGCATCAAACGGCGAGCGGCGTTCGGAAGCGAGGTCGGAGACGAGTTGATCCGCCAGGCGTTCGTAGTGGTTGGAAAAGCGCAGGCTGAGCATGGGCGTCGAGCTGGGTGCGACGAGTATGCAGCCGGACACCCAGTATGCGGCGGCTTGCCACGCGCATGCGCTGCTGTATCCCGCAATGGCAATGCCAATGCTTCCTAAGCTGCTGAATGTGAGGGGAAAGTGGTGGGCCCTGTAGGATTCGAACCTACGACCAACGGATTAAGAGTCCGCTGCTCTACCAACTGAGCTAAGAGCCCTGAAACTCGCATTGAACGCGTCTGGAACCAGACTGCGCGTGCCGACTTAACTTGGTGGGTCGTGCAGGATTCGAACCTGCGACCAACGGATTAAAAGTCCGCTGCTCTACCGACTGAGCTAACGACCCTACGTCGGCAAAGCACAGAATTATTGCATGATTCACCGGCCCAGTCAAAGCGAGCCGGCCCTCAGGCTGGAGAAGATGCTCGGCCTCGCACGTGCCAAGCAGAACTCAGCCCATGGCCTCGATGCGCCGCTCCTGGTACTTGATACATAGCCATGCACCGAAAACGATGCCCGAGGTCGCGACCATGGCCGTCAGGCTCAACGCACTCAGTCCACTGATGCCCTGTCCGACGGTGCAGCCGCCGGCAAGGACACCGCCGAAGCCCATCAGCGCTGCACCGACGAGGTGGTTGGCCAAATCTTCGGTGCTCGCGAAGCCCTCCCACCGGAAGCCACCACTTGCCAATGCCGATGCCAGCGACCCAAGAACGACGCCGAGCACTATGGTGATGCCGAAACTCACTGCGCGCGACTTGTCGCTCCAAAGAATCAACAGGTCCTGCACATAGGCCACCGGTGCAACGAAGCTCAGAGCTTCGATGCGGCCGGAGTTGGTTCCGACGTAGGCTTCCTCGAGCGTCTCGGACAGGTCCGCGGAAACGAAGCCTAGCTTGCCGCTCACGAACCAAGCGAGTGCAGCGATCGCACCAACGAGGATTCCACTCACGAGGGTGTGCACAGAGCGACCTTGCTTTGTGCCCATCACACCAGCGATCAGAACCGTACTGACAACAACGCCTATCCATGCGCTGATCCAGACGAGCAGCGAGTGATTCGTGACGCTGATTGCCACGCGATCCAGCGTATTGACACGCATCACGCCGAGCACACCGCGGAGTGTCATGTAGGCAAACAGACCGAGCACCAAGAACACCACGAGCGCCTTCAAGCTACCGCTGCCCATCTTGACCAGGGTCCGGCTGCCACAACCGCCTGCCAGCACCATTCCGAAGCCGAAACACAGCCCGCCGACTGCGGCGGACAGCCAGAGAAAGCGATCGCCTGCGTAAATCGATTGGGCAGGCTTGACCCATCCTGCGAGCGCCATGACGGACAAGCCGAACATCGCGACTGCGACCGCAATGATCCACATCTTCGCGCGCGACCAGTCACCGAAGTTGACGACGTCAGCGATAGCGCCCATCGTGCAGAAGTGGCTGCGCTGCATGGTCGCACCGAGCAGAAGGCCAATGCCCAGTCCGGCCCAGACTACGGTGTGCTGAATCGATTGAACGTCTGCGACAGCCATCGGCAACTCAAATCGAAGGTTCTAAACCCTCGATTTTAAAGGGGCAATATGCAGCCCAAAGGGTGCAACGATCGGACTCAGCGTTTTGGCGCCGTTGCAGCTACGCGTTCGCGCGCAGTTTCAGCAGCAGGCGTACCAGGAAAGTCGCTCACGACCTTGCCGAAGGTCTTGTTGGCTGCCCGGCGATCGCCGCTGTCGAGTTGCGCGTTGCCAATTGTCAGCCAGGCATCGGCCAGGCGCGGGCTTTCCGGGTTGGTCTCAACAAAGCGTGTCAGCGTCGCGATGGATGCCTTGTAGTCCTTGATCCCATACTGGGCTGCACCAATCCAGAACTGCGCACTAGGCCCTAGGATGCTCTGGGGGTAGGTCTTCTGAAATGTTGTCAGGCTTGCGATGGTGCCGCGCATGTCGCCGCCCCGGAACAACTCGAGCGCACTGTTGAAGGCCTGTTCTTCCTGGCGTTCCACGGCGCCTTGGCGTCCGTCAACGCTGGCTTTGCGCGGTTCCAGCGCTTTCAGTCGCGCATCAAGGTCGCCATACAGGTCCTTGCTGCGCTTCTGTTGATTTGCCAACTCGTTGGTCAGTACTTCGACTTGCCCGCGCAGCTTGGCGACTTCCTCACGCAACCGCTCAATCGTGTTGACCAGTTCAAGCTGGCTGCGCTGGGCCGTGTCCAATCGTGCGTTGACGTCGCGGATTTCGCGATTGGTGACCTCACGACCATCACGGACCTCCTTGCGCAGATCCAGGATCGCCTTGCGTGCCTCGTCGTCCTCCAGAATGCCTGCACTGGCCGGTCCAACCAGCGCAATGCCGAGGGCGAGTGCGCGAAATGCGGGGACTACACCGTTACGCAACAGCTGCTGCATGGGGTTCAACGGTATGCGATATCGACGCGACGATTCTCCGCCCATGCGGCTTCATCGCTGCCAGTGGCACGCGGCTTTTCCTCGCCGAAGCTCACGGCCTCGAGCTGGCTGTCACGTACACCGAGAAGCGTCAGTGCGCGCTTGACCGCCTCGGCACGCTTCTGGCCGAGTGCGAGGTTGTATTCGCGCCCGCCGCGCTCGTCCGTGTTGCCCTCCAACACAACGCGGGTATTGGGGTTCGCCGCCAGGAACTTGGCATGCGCCTCGATGATGGGTTTGGCCTCATCACGCAGGGTGAAGCTGTCGAAGTCAAAGAAGACCGAGCGGGCCTGTGGCGCGCCGGCAGTAGGGGCGGCGTCGTTGCGTCGTGCGTCCACAGTAGGCATGGCGCCCGTCGCTCCGGGCTGTGCCGAGGTGGTGCTGCTGCCCGCTGCGGGGACGCTCTTGTTTTCGACCGGTGGTGCGGGCTTCTCATCGAGAGGGACATTGGACGCGCAGGCAGAGAGCAGGGCGACAAACGAGGCGGCAGCAAGCAAACGAATCATGTCAGTTTCCTCTTTGGTTCGTACGTCAAGGGTACTTCGCAGGGGGGGCGACTTGGACGGGGAATGCGTACTAGGGCTGCACGCCTCTGGGCCAAGGACTCCACGCGGGTTCACGAATGTCCCCAGCCTGGGTAGTCAGGATCTGGCGCACGCGACCATCGCTGCTCACGGTAGCCAAGGCTCCGCGTCCGCGCGATTCGGTTGCATAGATCAAGACCTTGCCATTCGGGGCAAAGCTGGGCGACTCGTCCCTGACTGTTTCCGTCAGCTGTAGTTCCGTTCCGGATGAAAGATCAAGCGCAAACACCTGGAACCTGCCGGCCCTGCGGCTCACGTAGGCCAGTGTCTTTCCATCGGGGGACAGGGTTGGGCTGATGTTGTAGTCGCCTCGAAACGTCACGCGTGACGCCTCGCCGCCGGTGGCTGGCATCCGATAGATCTGCGGTCCGCCAGCGCGATCGCTGGTGAAGTAGATCTGCCCGTCAGCGCTGTAGGTCGGTTCAGTGTCAATCGCGTTCGAGCGCGTCATGCGAACGGGCTCCCCGCCGTTTACCGGCATCGTGAAGATCTGCGAGAAGCCATCCCGGGTCAGAACAACTGCGAGGGTCCGGCCGTCAGGCGAAAACGCAGGCGCGCTGTTTGATCCGCGGAAAGCGGCCACCCGACTTCGACGCCCAGTCTCGACTTCATGCACAAAGACCACGGGCTTCTTGTCCTCGAACGATACGTAGGCAAGACGCAAGCCGTCGGGCGACCATGTCGGTGAAATGATGGGTTCTCTTGAGCGCAGCGCCGTTTGGGCGTTCTGACCATCCGCGTCCGAAACCTGAAGTTCGTACGACTCCTTGCTCAGCTTGACGACGTACGCAATGCGTGTGGCGAACACGCCCTTCTCACCGGTGATGCGCTCGTAGATGCGGTCTGCGATCTGGTGGGAAGTGAAGCGCAGCATGTTCAGCTGCGCTGTGTAGGCGCCTGCATCGAGCTGTTGCTGCTTGACGGCATCGAACAACCGGAAGCGGATGTCGTATGCGCCAGTGGCGAGCTTCTGCACCTGACCGATGACCACGGCGTCGGCGCCGCGACTGCGCCAGTCCGCGAAGCCCAGGTTTGCGCTGTCTGGCAGCGCTGTCGACCCCGTATCCACTACTCGAAACATGCCGCTTCGGGTCAGATTGGCGCGGATGATTCCAGCAACATCCTGCGGCAGCGCGTCCCCGGCGAATGTGAGCACCGCGATGGGAAATTGCTGCGAGCCCACGCCTGAGATCTCGACTCTCAGTTGCGCGTGTGCTGCGTGGCTGCCGAGCAGGAGCACGAGTGCGGCGCTCAAGCCGCGCCAAACCGCGCCTATGCGGCGCGCAAGAGCAATCATCAGATCGTGTCGTTGAAAGTCAATGTGGTTCGGAGATTGCATGACGGTCATTTTGTCGTCAACCGCCCGTGTCTTCGGGGCGGTAACTGATAGTGAATTCCCTTGCGTCGCCTGGAGGGCGAGGGAAGGGATTGCATGCGCGGATACCACGAATGACCGCCTCATCAAACGCAGAGTTCCCGCCCGAGCGTCGCACGGTTACCCGGCCGATGCTGCCATCAGGGAGCCTTTCGACGAGAAACTCGCTGGGTGCATTGCCGCGAACCAAGCCGATCGGGAAGCTCACATTCGGGCGTACACAAGCCACCACCTTTGCATTGAAGGTGGGATCACCCCGAGGGCTGGACGTGGCATTTGCGCTCCCGGAGCCGAGCGGTTGTGATGCCTGTGCCTGCAGACGGCGCACGTTGTCCTGTTGCCGTTGTTCGGCGGCTTCCGCTTCGGCCTTGGCACGCGCCTGCTTGTCGCGCTCGGCCTTGAGCACCTTTTCACGCTCCAGTCGCTCGCGACGGTCCTGCTCCTGTCGCTCCCGTTCCAGGGCGCGCCTGCGATCCTCGATTTCCCTGATCTTGCGCAGGGCGATTTCGGCTTGAAGTGCGGCATCGTCCACCTTGGGTTCGGGCCTGGGCGCTTCGACAGCGAGTGGCGGGTGTGGTGGTGGCGCAGGCGGCGCGGCGAGCTGCGGCGTCGGGCTCCAGAGTTCGGCCTCTATCGCCTCGACGTGCGCAGACTGCCAGCGGATGCTGAACAGCAATGCAGCAACCAGCGCGCCGTGCGCGGCGAGTGACAGCCCCCACGACTGCCAGCCACCGGGAGGCGGCGGCACGTTTCGTCCTGGTGCCGCCATTGCCGCAATGGCGGCCAGGCGATCCATGTCGATGCGCGCAGTGGCTGTTGGAGCGTCCAGTGGCATGCCGATCTCAGCTTGCGGGCTTCACAGCGAGGCCCACGCGCTTGACGCCTTTGCGCTGCAGACCATCCATGACCTTGAGGACCTCCTCATAGCGCACGTCCTTGTCTGCGGAGATCACGACGGGCTTTTCGGCCTTTTGCTGCAGCAGCAGTACGGCGGCAGCGATGTCCTCGATCCGGGTGACGCCAAGCGGCTTTGCGGTCTCTCGGTCCACGGCTTCAATGATGCGACCTGTCTTGTCGATGACCAGTTCGACAGGGCGCACGGACTGCTGCGTGCTGCGCGAACCGACCGAGGGCAGATTGACAACCGATGGCGCGATCAGCGGCGCCGAAACCATGAAGATGATCAGCAGCACCAGCATCACGTCGATGTACGGCACGACGTTGATCTCGGACTTGAATCGCTTGGCCCGCCGGACCCGCCAGTCGCTCATGAGGCAGCTCCCGCTCAGCGCGTCTGACGCTGCAGGATGTTCGAGAACTCGTCCATGAAGGTCTCGAAGCGGTTGGCCAAGCGATCGGAGTCTGCAACGAAGCGGTTATAGGCCACGGTCGCGGGAATGGCTGCAAACAACCCGATGGCGGTCGCGATCAAGGCCTCCGCAATCCCGGGCGCCACATGCGCAAGCGTGGCTTGCTGCACATTGGCCAGCCCCCGGAAGGCATTCATGATCCCCCAGACCGTTCCGAAGAGGCCGACATACGGCGACACCGAGCCGACCGATGCAAGGAAAGGCAGCTTCCGCTCCAGCGCGTCCATTTCGCGCTGATAGGTGGCCCGCATGGCACGACGTGCGCCATCCATCTGGCTCCCTGCGTCACCAGGCCGACTGGTCCGCGCCTTCATGAACTCATGCAGACCTGCCTCGAAGATTCGTTCCAGCGGCCCGCCATCTCGGCCCTTGCGCTGCTGGGCGCGCTGCAGCAGGGCGGCGAGATCACCCCCGCTCCAGAACTCATGCTCGAACCGGCGTGTGGCTGCCATGGCAGACGACAGTCCGAAGTACTTGCGGAAGATCGTGTACCACGACACCAGCGAGGCCAGCACCAGCCCGGCCATCACGATCTGCACGACCACGCTGGCCTGCGTGATGAGAGTGAGAACAGACAGATCCGAGGTGCTTAACATGGGTTGCGATGAGAATTGGATGTGGAAGGACCGGGCCGATGGATCCGATGCCGGTCCTTCGGGGAAATTCAGCTCGATGTTACAAAGCCTGCGCTTACAGACCGACACATGGGCGCGAGGTTCAGTCCGTCTGAATCGCAGGAGGAATGGATGGCTCGCATCATGCTGGCCTGGGAACTGGGTGCCGGGTCGGGACACGAGACCGTTTCCCTATGGCTGGCCGATCTCTTGGCGGCGCGGGGGCATGAGGTCGTGTTTGCCGTTCATGCGGCCAAGGCGGCTCGATCCAAGGCCCCCCACCGCTATCTGACGCTGGCGGTGGATGCGCCTCACGTTGCGCCGACGATTCCTGATCCGGGCAGTTTTGCGGAATGCATCGAGGTGGCGGGGTTTCTGGACCCCGAAGCGCTGGGCACCGCCCTGCGCGTCTGGGAACGCGCTCTGGCCCAGGCCAACGCCGATCTCCTGGTTGAAGACTTCGCCCCGACAGCCTTGCTGGCTGCGCGCTGCCTTGGTCTGCCTGCGCTCTCCGTGGGTGCGGGTTTCTGCATTGCGCCGGCCTGGGCGCCCTGGCCGGGCTTTCGCCACTGGGCGCCCGTACCGCGCGAGCGCCTGCTAGCGGCCGAATACCGCGCCCTGTTGGCCAGCAATGCCGCGCTTGCAGCGCGTGGACGCACACCCATGGGTTCCATGGCGGAGCTGTACGCCGCGTCCGCCCCGGTATTGACGACCTGGCCTGCACTCGACCCGTACGCGCACTTTCGGCGAGATGCGGCGTATCTCGGCCCGGTCGGACCGAACACACTGCCGCCACCAGGCCTTGATGCCCTCCGCCCGGTGCGCGATGCCGTGGCCTATCTGCGTTGGGACCCTTCTGGCGCCGCACTGCCCGTCCTGCAGGGGCTTGCGCGTGCCGGCGTGAATACCCTCGCGGCGGTACCTGACCTCGACGCAGAAGCCCGACAGTCGCTGGACGGTTCCAGCGTGGCAATCGAGCGCTGGATTGCCGACCTTGCCGCGGCATTCTCCGGAGCGCGCTTTGCCATCACCCATGGCGGGCAGGGTGCCACTTTGCAGGCGATGGCCGCGGGACTCCCGGTTCTCGTGGTACCAACCCAGGCAGAGCAGTATCTGACAGGGGAACGCATTGCGGCGCTTGGCCTGGGCCATGTCGTTCGACCGGGCGCCCCAGACAGCGAGCTGGCGGCAGCGATCAATGCGTTGCAACACGA
Source organism: Burkholderiales bacterium (assembly GCA_027484405.1). Classification (GTDB taxonomy): domain Bacteria; phylum Pseudomonadota; class Gammaproteobacteria; order Burkholderiales; family Burkholderiaceae_C; genus Piscinibacterium. The sequence continues at coordinate 50,612 of JAIXTA010000141.1, read as the reverse complement.
CACCGAGCGCTTCGCTGCCCGTGTTCGTCAGTTTGTTCGTGAGCAGCAAGACGCCTGTGTTGCTGCGCCAGACTCTGCGGGCGATTGGATCGTGCAGCGCGTCGAAGCCAGCCTCGGCTAGCGTGCCTCGCCAGGCTCCTTGAGCCGTGCTTCCAGCAGCCCAACGAGATGGCTTGCAATTCGCTTGGGGCGCAGCGTTCCGGCGTCCACATGGCCCAGGCGGATTCGACTTGCCACCAGGCAGTGCCCGTCTCGCAGCGCCCACTGGTCGAGCGTCAGACTGGCACGACCGACTTCGCGGATGCAGGTGGCGATTTCGAGCATCTCCTCGAGCCGGGCTGGTGCCAGGTACTGCATCTGCACCGCTTGCACCACGAAGACGCTCCGGTCACGCTGGACCATATCCGCATGCGGATGACCGAGCGCACGCAGCCACTCGGTGCGCGCGCGTTCCATAAACTTCAGGTAGTTGGCGTAGTACACGATTCCGGCGGCATCGGTATCCTCAAAGTACACACGGATCGAGTGCCTGAACGCCCCGAAGGGTGCAAGGGTGCTGAGCGGATTCATCGGCGCATTGTGCACCGGCCACCGGGATCGGCCGCGGTGCGCAGTGTGGCCACGCAGGGGGTAGAGGATGCAGGCTTCGCTGAGCAGCTACGCGAAGGAAAAGATCGAGTCGGTGCTTCGACAGATCGGACAGGACCCGCGCACTGATCGCATTGCGCGGCTGCGGGTCCTCGCCAGCCTGCTGGCTGCCGAGCAGGTCGGTCCTGGCGTGCACCGGGTCTGTGATTTGCTTGACCGCGAGCCCGTATGGCGTGACGCACTCGGGCAGCTGCTCGCAGGCGAACTCCTGTCAGGCCCGCTGCGTGCCGACCTGGCCGACGTGGGGCTCGCGTCCGGCCAAAGCCTGCTTGCGCAGACGCTGGGGCGAATCGGCAGAAAGATCGTCCCGCCCGTCGTGCCCGCGTCTGGTGCGCAAGCCGTGCTCCATGCGCTGGCGGGTGCCGGGCTGGCGTCTGCCGAACTGCAGGCGGACGAGTTGCAGGCGTGGGGGCGCCTGATCGCGCTATTGAGCCAGTCGCCTGCGTGGGCGCCCGAAGGCGCAGCGGCGGACCATGTGCGCGAGGAACTGCAATCCGCCATGCAGTGGATCGCATTGCGGGCCGCGTCTGCCACGCTCTCTCCAGATCTGCAGACACTCATCCAGCCTGCCCGGCTTGATTCCGACGTGTTCATCGGTCTGCCCGCGGCTGTCAGCACATTGACAAATGGCGAGCCGCCGGGGAGATCCAGGGCGGACCTGCTCGCGCGCCTGTCGCGCGCCGAAACCCTGGTGGCCAAATGGCGCGAGGCGGTGCGCGAATCGGGCACGACCGCTGCGCTGACGCACGAGCTCCGCAGCTTGCGCGACGCCGTGATCCGCCTGCGCCAGATCGTGCTCGCTCTGGACGAGGATGAGGGTGCACCCGCCCGCCGTACGAGCCTGCTCCTTGATCTGCTGGCCGCGCGCGCGCAGCACGGCAGTCTGCGGGCCTTGATTCGTCGGTCCAGCGCCGATCTTGCCTACCGGATGACCGAAAGCGCCAGCCAGAGTGGCGAACACTATGTCGCCAATTCCCGCACGGAGTGGGCCGCCTTGTTGCGCGCGGCCTGCGTGGCTGGCGTCGTGGTGGCCTTCATGGCGATCCTGAAGATCAAGATCGCGGCTGCGCACTTCCCGCCACTCTGGGAGGCACTCTTCGTTTGCCTCAACTACGGCTTGGGATTCGTGTTCATCCACATGATCCATGGCACGGTGGCCACCAAGCAACCGGCCATGACGGCCGCCGTGCTCGCGCGCCGACTCGCTGAAGACGACGGGACGCCCCTGTCGCTGCAGAGGACAGCCGACCTGTGCGTGAAGATGGCGCGCAGCCAGACTGTGGCGATTGCCGGCAACGTCCTCATGGCGGTCCCGGTTGCAGCGCTGCTGGCCGCCCTGTGGCCGCTCATCACCGGTCACAGCCTCATCAATGACACCAAGGCGGCGGGCTTCCTGGCTGATGCGAGCGTCTGGGCTGGCCCGTCACTGCTGTTTGCCGCGGTGGCAGGCACGTGCTTGTTCCTGGCGGGCATGATCAGTGGCTGGTTCGACAACTTCGCCGCCGTGACCCGTCTATCCAGCCGACTCGCGGTGCATCCTGCACTGCTGCGCCTTCTCGGCGCCCGGCGAGCTGCGCGTGTCGGCAACTACGCGGGCGAGCACCTGGGTGCGCTGTCCGGCAACCTGCTGTTCGGATTCCTGCTCGGCGGAGTGAGCTTCCTGGGGGCCTTGACCGGGACCGGATTGGACATCCGACACGTCGCATTCTCCTCGGCCAACACGGCCTTCGCCGTGGTTCACGGCGGGCAGTCGATGGCGCTGTGGTGGATTCCGTTGTTCGCGCTCGGGGTGTTGAGCATCGGCGCCATGAACGTGGCAGTCAGCTTCGGGCTGTCCCTGTTCATGGCAGTGCGCGCTCGGGGCGCGTCTGGGGTGCGCATCGGCTTGCTGCTGCGCTTGCTCGGACGCCGAATGCTGCGCACGCCGCTGCAGTTCCTCGTGCCGCCGCGTGAGCCAGCGCCGGCCGAGCGCCGCGACGAAGCGGCCCGCTGATCGCCGCCCTCAGCCGGGGGCGGATTCCAGTGCGCCCCCCAATGCGGCATCGATGAGCGTCTGGGGTTCGTAACCGGTGCTGCGTGTGTCCGCTACGCCCAGCGTCAATTGCACGGCTGTGCCGTCGAGCATGGGCAGGGCGCGCTCGCTCAGATGGGTCAGCCTTGTGCGCGCCTGATTGGCGTCGCAGTGCTCGAGCACGACCAGCACGATGTCGTCGTCGTAGCGGCAGCCGAAGTCATATGCCCGCAATTGGGACTCCAGCGCGATCGCCAGCGCATTGATCAGGCGCGTCTCGATCGCGCCGTCGACGAACTCGGCGCCTCCGGCGTCCGTGAAGCGCAGCGCCACGACCGCCACCGGGGTCTGCGTGCGGGAGCACCGCGAGAGCAGCGCGGGCAGGCTCTGGACAAGGTGGCGCCGCGTGTACAGGCCGCTGATGGGGTCGCGCAGCGCAAGCTGCTGGATCTGCAGCTGCATGGCGAACGCCTGGTCCTGCTCGGTGCGGCGTCGCGCGACCTCGAAGCGTGCCTTCTGCATCCTCAGACGCAGTCCGGCGCAGCGCTGCTGATAGCCCTCGACGAGCGTGCCGTGGGTCACAGCGTGGGCATAGGCCTTGGCATAGGCATCCTCGCCCGCCCGCGCCTGGGCTGCATCCATGGCCAAGCGGCACAGGTGGCGGTCTGCGCGCAGCTCCTCGTCAGGCAGGGCTGCCAAGGCCCCCTCCAGCCCGCGAGCCGCCTCGGCAAATCGGCCCATGGCGAGCTGCAGACGGCTTTCATGGACGCGCTGGATCTGGTAGATCCTCGGCTGGTCGATCGGCACCAGCGTGCGCGCTCCGACCAGGGTCTGCTGCGCGCTCTCGAAATCGCCGCGGCGGGTCTGCAGATCGGCCGCAGACAGCGCCAGGCGATGTTGAAGCATCTGCGGCTGTCGCGCGTCGGCTGACATTGCCTGGAGCACGGCGCTCAGGGCCTGCTCGGGCGGAGCAATTGCCGCCCCGAGCAGCGCCTGCTGCGCAATGAGGCGTGATGCCAGCCAGTCGTTGCCCAAGGTACGTAGTGCCAGTTCGCTTTCGCGCAGGCATTCGCCCGCGTAGTGCCAGTCCTCGGCATCAATCGCGTGTTCGGCCAGCTTGAGAAAGAGCCAGGCTCGTTCGGGTCGCTGGCGGAAGCGCTCGGCACAGTCGAGCGCTGCAAACAGCGCCATGAACGCCCCGTCCATGTCCTGCAGGCGCAGGCTGGCGGCGTACTGCACGTACAGGCTTTGGAGCAGGTCCTCGGGCATGGCCTGCTCGCTGCAGGTGGCCTCGAGCTGCCGTGCGCCTCGCAAGGCGAGTGCGGCGTCGCCCTCCAGGGCGTCCTGCATGCCCTGCGCGGCGGCAAGCAGCCAGCGGAGTCGACCGGAGCCCGAATGCCGGGCGGCTTCATGGGCATGGCGCAGATGCACGCGCGCCACGCGCGCGTCACCGTAGTGCTGCTCGCGCGTGGCGATCAGCAGGTGCCCCCAGGCCCGGTCGTCGCCTTGCACAGAGGTGACGAGCCGGTGCGCGCGTTCACTGACTTCTTCGGGTCGGGCGTGCAGCTCCTCCCAGTTGGCTTGTGCATCGAGCCAGACGTCGGAAGCCGCAGCGCCTTGTGCCATGTCAGTTCAGAAGATAAGTCTCCAGGAACTTGACGGTAGCGTAGAACTGGAAGTCTGCGTTGACGCGCCGCGCAAAACCGTGGCCTTCGTTGTCGGCCAGCAGGTACCAGACCGGCACATCGTTGGCGCGGACCTTCTGCACGATCTGTTCGGCCTCGGTGTAGGGCACGCGCGGGTCGTTCTTTCCGTGGATCACGAACAGCGGCACCTTGATGCGCTGTGCGTTGTTCAGCGGCGCAATCTTCTCCTGGAACTCGCGCATCTTCGGGTCGCGCTCATCGCCGTACTCCACGCGGCGCAGATCGCGGCGGTAGCTCTCGGTGTTGTTCAGGAAGGTGACAAAGTGGCTGATGCCCACGATGTCGATGGCGCCGCGCAGGCGCTCGCTGTAGTTCGTGGCCATGGCCAGGCTCATGTAGCCGCCGTAGCTGCCGCCGCTGACCACTACGCGCTTTGCGTCCAGGTTGGGCTGGGTGGCCAGCCAGTCAAGCAGCGCGCCGCCGTCCTTGACGCTGTCCTCGCGCAGGAAGCCGTTGTCCAGCTGCGCGAAGCTCTTGCCATAGCCGGTGGAGCCGCGCACGTTGGGCAGGATCACGGCAATGCCCATTTCGTTGATGTAGTAATTCCAGCGGCCCATGAAGCGCACCGTGCTCTGGGCCTCGGGGCCGCCGTGGAAGTCCACGAAGACCGGGCGCTTGCCGGGGAACTTCTTCGCATCCGGCGCAAACAGCCAGCCGGAGATCATGCGGCCGTCAAAGCTCTTCCATTGAATGAGCTGCGGCGTGACAAAGCTGCCCGGATCGACCGTGGCCGGTGCAAACGCGGTGGTCCAGCGCGTGACCACGCCGGTCTTCACATTGAGCGAGTAGGCATCACCCGGGCTCTGCGGCGAGTTCAGCGAAAAGGCCACCTCGTCGCCCAGGCTCTCGTGCCAGCTCGTGCCGCCAATGGCGCCGGCGGGCACCTTGGGCGCAGGCAGCTCCTTGCCGGTGACGGCATCGAACAGGCGCATCTCGTCGCGGCCGTTGTTGTTGATCTCGGCAATCAGCAGCTTGCCGTCCCTGGACAAATCCACGCCAGAGACATCCCAGGGGATGTGCTTGGTCAGCGAGGTCAGGGTCTTGCTGGCGAGGTCGTAGACCGCGAGTTCGTTGAACTCGCTGCCGGCGTTGGTGGTCAGGAACAGTCGCTTGCCGTCCTTGCTCCATGCGGCCGGGAAGTAGCCGGCTGCCGGTTGGCCGGCGGCAGGCAGGATGCGCTCGCGCTGACCCGTCTTGGCGTCGAGCAAAAAGAGCTCGGTGTCGGAGTTGGTGCGGTACTGCACCAGTGCCAGGCGGCTGTCGTCCGGCGAGAAGCGGCCGCCGAACCAGCCGCCACCGGGCAGCTCGGCCAGCTTGGTCTTCTCCTCGGGCTTCAGCGGGTTCACGAAGGTCATCGTGGTGGTGACCTGGGCGCGCGTGCCGCCCTGGGCCGTGCGATCCAGCGGCACGCTGCTGATCAGGATGCGGTCGCCCCTCTCGGTCCACATGGCCGTGGAGCGTTCGTCCGGGTTGGACAGCAGCGTGCTCTCGCGGCTGGGCAGGTCCATGCGGTAGACCTTGGTGGCTTCATTGCCCCCCGTGTCGCGGCCGTACACCAGATAGCGCCCTTCCTTGGGCTCGAAGGAGGCGCCCTGCACCGATTCGGCAAAGTCGGTGAGCTTGGTCAGGGTGCCGCTGGGGCCGTCGAGCAGATAGACCTGCGGCAGATTGTCGGTGGCGCCGCGGTGGCGCACCAGCATGCTGCGGTTCTTCGGGTGCCAGCCCATGAAGGCGTAGCCGCGGAAGTCGGTGTAGGCCGCCACGCGTTCGGCAATCGTGCGCTGGATGGGCGGAATGCCCTCGGCGCGCAGATTGGCATTCGGCGCAATCACGGCCGCGGCGCTGGTGGCTGGTGTGGCCGGCACGGCAGGCGTGGCGGCGGTTTGGGCCAGCGCGGGCAGGGTGCCCGCTGTGGCCAGGGCAAGGGTCAGTGCGGCTCGGCGCAGGGTCATGCTCGGGCTCCGATGAGCGCGGCCCGCGGGTGGCGGGCCGGGTTGCGAAGCTGCGGATGATAGGTGGCGGCCTGCCCCGCGCCGTACTGCTGCTCGCACCGCGCTTGCGTGCCCCCAACAGTCACGCGCCGCAGAACCTAGGGCTTACCCGAAGTTCCCCACGGGCAGCGCGGGCGCGCCGCGCAGACGGCGCGCGCGCAGGAGCAAGGTGGCCAGAAGTGCCGTTCCGCACCACAGCACAAGAATCTGCCAGCTCCAGTCTGGGCGCTCGCGCAACGACATGAACACCGCCACGCTCAGCATGGCCGCCATGATCTTCATCAAGATCAAGGCCATGGATGCGCGTCCGGGCTGCTCGAACAGGCGCGGCGGCAGTTGCGAGACCATCAGGTCAATCACATTCACCGCCAGCAGTACTTGCAGCAACACAAGAAGCGCCCAGATAGGTGCGCCCAGGGCCCAGCCAGTGAGCAGGCTCACGGCGATCAATACACCGCTGTTGGCCGCCGCCAGGCGCAGTGCCTGCGAGGACAGCCAGGCAGCGCGCCGCTGCGGCGCCGGTGCACCGGGCAGCAGCATGGCCAGGCCCTGCTCCGTGCGGGTGGCGCCCAGCGTCAGCATGAAGTTGCCTCCGAGGCTGGCGGTCATCGCCATGATCCCGATCCACACGCCCTGGGAAAAGGCCGGTGCGCTATCCACATGCGCAAGCGGTTGCGTCCCCGTCCAGATGAGAATCACCCCAATCGCCAGCGCCAGTACCGGCACATAGGCAAGCAGGGTCCATGGGCTCCAGGACGGTCCCATGGCCAGACGGAGTCGTGCGGTCGGCGTCCAATGACGGCTGCGGACCAGGCTCCAGCGCCCCACCAGACCGATGTTGAGCAGATCTGCCAGGCGGTTGCCCGTGGGACGCACGGCAGTCATGTTGTTGCCGTTGCGCTGCTGCAGATAGAAGGACTTGGCGCAGCTGGCCCGGTCCGAGGCCGTGCCGCGAAAGTAGGCCCATTGCAGCACCCGGTGCAGGCCCCAGGCCAGGCCTGCGAAGACCAGCAGGCTCCAGGTACCAAGCGCCGTGTACAGCAGGGTCAATTGGTCGCTTGCGAAGTCCCGGACCGGGCGCGGCAACAACCAGAACACGAGCCAGAACAACCACAGCTGCTGCATGCGCAGGCTCAGCATCATCAGGAAGGCCAGCAGCGCGGCCACGCTCATGCCCTGCGCCATGCCTGAGAGGCTGACCGCCTTTGCGCTGATCAGCGTCATCAAGGCCGCACCGATGCAGATGACGCCCATCGTGACGAGCCAGGCCAGGCTCAGCACCCGCTGGAGCACCCGGTGGTGCCTTGGCGCATTGAACGCCACCACGCTGGACTGCTGGCGCTGCACTGTGGCCGGCACGCCCACGGCGATCGCAAGCAGCCCGACAATCGCCGCCGGCACAAGGCCGATGAGTGCCGCGCGCCATAGCGGCGTGTCGCCCGACCAGTAGGCAGCGCCGCCCACCACCAAGCCGAACACAACAACCACCGCCAAAAGAATCCAGCGGAAGCCGCGGCTCATCAGGGTGCCCACCTGCCTGAGCACCAGCCACTCCTGCCGGCCGAAGCGCGCGGCCGAGCGAACGTTGGCGCTCATTGCGTCAGCTCCACAAACAGGTCTTCCAGGCCGACGCGGTCGATGCGCACGCCCTGCGGCACCAGATTGGCGAGTTCGGCTTCGCTGCGCGAGTCCACTCGCACGACGGCGCTGAGCTGGCCGTCGGGCAGACGCTGGCTGCCCAGTACCGCGCGCGGCATCTTGCCCGTGAGCACGCTGGCCGGGCCGGTGACGCGGCGCGCCTGGTCGATCAGCTCATCCAGCGGCGCCTGCACGGAGATCTTGCCCTCGCGCAGGAAGGCCACGTCCATGGCAATGCGCTCCAGATCCGTGAGGATGTGCGTGGAGAAGATGATGGTGGTGCCGCGTTCCACGCTGTCCACCAGTTCGCGCAGGAAGTCGCGCCGCCCGGCGGGGTCGAGTGCAGCCACGGGTTCGTCCAGCACCAGCAGCTCCGGGTCCGGCGCCAGGGCGCGGATGATGGACAGGCGTTGCTTCTGCCCGCCCGACATCTTGTTGATGCTCTTGTTGCGCTCGATGCCCCAGCGCGCAAGCAGCATGTCCACCTTGGCCGTGTTCCAGCGCGGATAGAAGCTGGCGAAGTACTCGAGCAGCTGGCTGGCCGTCATCCACTCAAAGATGCCGCTGTCCTGCGGCACGTAGCCCAGCCGAGCGCGGGTGGCGTCGGTCAGCTGCATGGCGTCCTCGCCGAACAGCCGGGCCTGGCCCAGCTCCATGCCGCGCAGGCCGAGGGCGCATTCCATCAGCGTGCTCTTGCCTGCGCCGTTGCGGCCGAGCAGACCCAGCACCGTGCCAGCGGGCACATCGAGATCGAGTGCATCCAGCACGGCCTTGCCTTCATAGGCCTTGCTCATGCCGCGGATGGACAGGGGCAGGCTGGGGTCGGGTGCAGACACCACGAAGGGGTTGCCTGAAATGGCTTGGGGCGCGGTCATGCGGAGCGTCCTTCCTTGAGCAGTTTGGTGAAGAGGGCCAGTGCCTCTTCGGCCGGGATTTCGAGTTGCGCGGCTTCCAGTGCCGCCTTTTCCAGCGTGGGTTGCAAGAGGCTCAGGCGGCTGCCCATGGCCTGGGCGGTGGGGGTGCCCTGCGCCACCACCATGCCCACGCCGCGCTGGCGCGCCAGCACGCCGGCGGCCTCCAGCAGGCTGTAGGCCTTGGAGACGGTCATGGGGTTGACGGCAAAGGTCTCGGCCACGTCGCGCACCGAGGGCAGGCTGTCGCCTTCGGCCAGCTGGCCGGCGGCGATCAGGCGGCGCACCTGGTCCATCAGCTGGCGGTAGATCGGCTCGCTGGAGCCCGTGTTCACGCTGAACAGGGCGGCGGCCGAGGTGTCGGGTCTGGGCGGCATTGAATCAGCGCCCGCGGATGCTGTTGCGGCGGCGGCGGGCGTGGCGCGCCGCGGCGGCGAGCACCAAGGCGACTGCGATGCCGGCGGCCACGCCGGCGCCGTCCGATGAGCTGCTGGCGCCCAGCACCGCGCCCACGCCGGTCCCCAGCCAGATCCAGCTCAATGAATAGGTGGTCAGGAAAGTCATGGCTTGCACTCCCCGCGGCACGAGCCGCGCTTCAACGCACTGGCCGCCGGGCCAAGGGGCCTTCATGGCCTTGCGTCTCTTGTGTATTAGTACAGTAATACACCAAGACGGCGGCGTCAAGTCCGGAGGGGTCGGGCGGCGGCCGCGTTGCAGCGCGGCGGCTGCCCGGCAGGCGCACAGCCACCCCGGCGTCGCGCTTCAGAGCGTGCAGGAGATCGCCAATTCGGCCAAAAACAATGAGAAGGCAGATCTCACCGGAATCCGCTACAGACAAGCGGAAAGTGCCGATTGGTTCAGATACAAAATATCAAAAACGGACATAAAAACTACGGGCAGGCATTGACCCCGAGCTGATTGTGCGGGTCACAGACCAGCTGATCGCGCAGCGCCGGCAGCGCCATCACCGTCACCTGCTCGCACACTGCCTCGTAGTGCCACTCGTCTTCGGCATCGACGCTGACCCAGCCGGCAATCTCGCGCCCCGCCACGCGCTGGTGGATCAGCATCTGATTGCCCGCCCGACCCTCAAAGCGCAGCGCCACCCGCGCGCTGCCCGGCGTCTCGCTCGCTGCAAAGCCAAATCCGCCTTGCGCCAGCGGCTGCCCGGGCCTGGCGCTGTGCACGGTACGTGCAGATGCCTGCGGCGCGGCAAACCGCAGCGCCAGTGCGCCGCGCCGGCCTGCAGCCGGTGCGCACAGGGCCAGTTGCCCGGCGGGGTCGCGCGTGGTGCAGGCAAAGGCCACCTGCTGCGCGGGGGTACATAGCCGGGCCGCGGTGGCCTGGGGCGCGGGGGCGGGAGCGCGCATCGCGGGCAGCGCCCTTGCGGCCGCGGGGGCTTGCGCGGATGTCTGCGCCCCCGCTGGCGCCGCGGCTTGGGGAGCGGGTGGGGCCAAGGGCTGGGCTGCGCTGGGGGCGGCGGTCTGTGCAAGCGCCGCGCCCGCCAGATTCAGCAGGGTCAGCAGGGTCAGAAGGATCGGGGCGAAGATCTTGGCAGTCATGGGTTGAAGCCCGTGGGGCGACGGGGGATGTCAGGGTGCAGAAGAGGGCGGGGAGGTGGGGGGCGCAGGCGGGCGGTGGAGGCGCGGCGCGCCGCAGCCACGCTGCCCGGAATCTAGTGCCTCGCACGCCGCAGGATGTGTGGTGCCTTTGGCGGTATGGCACTCGGCCCCGGGCGAACCGCAGCGCACTTCTGGAAACCGACTGCGCGGGCCCATCGGCGTGCTCCCGAGCGTTGCAAACTCGTCGCCGTTCGATGCGTGCAGTCTGCGCTCCTCCCCCGCAACTTCACCCCTCGCTACGGTGTCTGGACGCTCCCCGCAGGCTTCTCGCTTGTTCCATGCGCTTTTCGAGGCAATTTGCCCTGAAGAAGCGCACCAGTGCTCGGTCTCGATCGCCAAGTCCAGCATCCATGCGCCTTTTGGAGCACAAGGGCCTGAAGATGCCCGTGCCACAAGCGAGATGGCTTGAAGAGGGCTTCTGGAAACCTGCTGCGCGGGCCAATGTGCCCGCTCCGCTGCTCGCTGTACGGCTCGTCCTGGCTGCGCTCCTCACACGCAGCTTGACGCCCTCGCGCCGGTTTCTGGCGCTTCCCTGAACCCACCAGCCGCGCGTGCTCAGCGCGGTGGCGGGCTGCGCTCGGCCTCCTGCAGTGCCGCCGCGCTCGGCGGCAGGCGGGTGATGCGGCAGCGCTCGGTGCAGCTGAAGTAGTGGTTTGCGCCGTCGATCCGCAGGGTGCCCAGGCCGAAGGACTGGATGCGCCATTGCGCCATGCGGCCGTCGGTCAGGCGCAGCTCGCCCTGCGCGCTGCAGGGCGACCAGTCACCTTGCTGCAGGTAGGCGTTCCAGCTCACCGGCCGGGCGCGGGCGAAGTACTGGCTCACATCGGCCGGCTTGGGCTGGAAGCGCTGGCAGGCTTGCGCCGCCGCAGGCTGAGCCGACAGGCCGCCGGACAGGCTCAGCACCCTGGCCACGGGCGCACGCTTGTAGGGGCGGGGCACATCGGACTGCGGCCCGCCTTCATAAGGGTCGACGGGCAGCTCGGCGGTCGGGCTGGGTGGGGGTGCTGCGCGGGCGCCGTTCGCAGTGGGCATGATGGCGAGCAGCAGGCAGAAGTACACAGCCATGCGAGTAACCCTCGGCGCAGCGACGGTCGATGTGTACTGCACCTGCATCACGATCCTGGGATTCCGCACCGAACTTCTCACGCGATCGTTGTGTGTCGATGGGGCTACGGCTCCGGGCGCAGCCGCAGCGTCTGCACTCACGTTAGGCCAACCCGCGTAGCCAGCATCGCGCAATTGGGGGAGTGATGTCCGAGCGCGAGTCGTTGCGTAATGCGAAGTGGTTGATGCGGACTGCGCACTGACGGTTCCGCGATGCTTCTCTGGGAGTCAGCCCATGGCAGTGTTCCACCGATACGACCTCGAAGACGTGCTTGGTGTCTGGCCGCAAGATCTTTCGTGGCTGCGAGAGCGCGAGCTTGGCGTTCCACTCATGCGCGCGCCGTATGGCATCAATCTGTATGCAGGCTGCAGCTCCGTTGAACCAGACGGTCTGGCGCTCGGGCGAAGCTGGGAGTACCCGAACGCACCGTTTCGGCTGCTGGGCACGCACTTGACTGAAATCAGCAGCCGAGTAAGTGTGATGCGCGCTCCAATCTTTGCCGCGGCGATGAACGCGTTGTTCCCGACCTACAAGATCACCAATGTCCGGCGGATAGCTGCGTTTCTGGGGCAGACCATCATTGAGAGCAACGGATTTGCCGATCTGGAGGAAAACCTGAACTATCGCGCCGAGACCGTTACCCGAATCTTTGGTAACCGGCTACCGGCCGATGGATCTAAGTCTGAAGACTACGCGCACAATCCGGAAAAGCTAGCCAACTTGGCCTACGCTGGTCGATACGGGAATGGCGATGCGGCAAGTGGCGACGGTTGGAGATATCGCGGGCGAGGTCTGATCCAGACGACGTTCAAGGACAACTACGCTGTGGTTGAGCGTGAAACGAAACTCGGGGTACTCAGCAACCCTGACTTGCTGCTCCAACCCTACAACGCCGTTTGGTCCGCGTGCGTGTTTTGGAAGCAGGTAGATCTGAATCGCCTAGCGGATGCGAACAACATCAAGGATCTGACCAAGCGCGTCAATGCGGCGAGGCTGCACCTTGAAGAGCGTGTCAGTTGCACGGAGCGCGCTCATCGCGTGCTTGCACGGGCGCTCGGTTGGACGCGTCGATGAAGAACCTCATTGCTCGTGGAGCGCCGAGAATGTATCGGTCAGTCGGCGTTTGGCTCATCGGCGTAAGCGCAGCCTTGTTTGCATGGGCGTCGCACGGTGCCTCGCCAGCGCCATCGCTTTGTGCAAGCGGGGAAAAGGTGGTGTTCACGTGCAAACTCAAGGGCAAAACCGCCTCGCTGTGTGCCAGTACTACCGCCGAGGGTGGGCCTGCGGTGCAATACCGCTTCGGGACATCCCGCAGGATTGAGTTGCGGTTTCCATCCGCGCCGCAGCCGCCGAGTGAACTGTTTTGGCTGAGCACCACGATGTATTCCGGCGGTGGCGAGGCGCGGATCCGCTTTCGCAACGGCGACACGGACTACATCCTGTTCGATCAGACCGTGCGCACGGGCTTTGGCGGCGCGCCGAACGATCCGCAGTTCACCTCCGGGATTGCCACGCGCGCAGGGGGCAAGCTCACGTCGGTACGCAAGTGCGCAGCCAGTTCGCCGCTGGCCTACAGCCTGATTCCTGGCTTTAAGACGGAAGACTTCGACCATGACCTGCTGCCTTGAACGCAGCCGGCGCATGGCCTGCGTTCAAGCCCCGAACAAGTCCCCGTTGGGCGTACCCGCCGGCGCAGCCAGGCCGAAGTGGCGGTAGGCGCTCGGCGTGGCAATCCGCCCGCGCGGAGTGCGCTGCAGGTAGCCCTGCTGGATGAGGTAGGGCTCGATCACGTCTTCGATGGTCTCGCGCTCCTCGCCGATGGCGGCGGCGAGGTTGTCCAGGCCGACGGGGCCGCCCGAGAACTTGTGGATCACGGCCTCAAGCAGCTTCTTGTCCATGACGTCGAAACCGATGTGGTCGACATCGAGCATCTGCAGCGCGGCCTGGGCAGCCGCCTGGGTGATGGTGCCGTTGCCCTTGACCTGCGCATAGTCGCGCACGCGGCGCAGCAGGCGGTTGGCAATGCGTGGCGTGCCGCGGCTGCGTTTGGCAATTTCCGTGGCGCCCTCGGCCACGATAGGCGTGTCGAGCAGGCCGGCGGAGCGCGTGACGATCCGCGCCAGTTCGTCGGCCGTGTAGAACTCCAGCCGCGCGACGATGCCGAAGCGGTCGCGCAGCGGGTTGGTGAGCATGCCGGCGCGCGTGGTGGCGCCCACCAGGGTGAAGGGCTGCAGGTCGAGCTTGACCGAGCGGGCCGCGGGACCTTCGCCGATCATGATGTCGATCTGGTAGTCCTCGAGCGCCGGGTACAGGATCTCCTCGACCACCGGGCTCAAGCGATGGATCTCGTCGATGAAGAGGACGTCGTTCTTCTCGAGGTTGGTGAGCAGGGCGGCGAGGTCGCCGGCGCGCTCGAGTACGGGGCCGGAGGTCTGGCGCAGATTCACGCCCATCTCGCGGGCGATGATGTGCGCGAGGGTCGTCTTGCCCAGGCCCGGCGGGCCGAACAGCAGCACATGGTCCAGCGCCTCGGCGCGGCCGCGTGCGGCGCCCACGAAGATCTCCAGCTGCTCGCGGATCTTCACCTGACCGACATAGTCATCGATGCGCTGCGGCCTCAGGGCGCGTTCCACCGCTTCCTCGTTCGGGCTGGTGCTGGCAGCAGACACCACGCGCGGCGCGGCGGCGAATTCGTCGGTCTGGATCGGCATGGGACGAGAGCATAGCTTTGCATGTCATCCGCGCCGACCCTGCGTTACGCTCGCCGCTTCGTTTGCGATGGAGGGACCCCATGCAGATCACGTTCGCGCGCACGCTCGCCACCCTGGGCCTTGCGCTGAGCAGTACCTGGGTCGCGGCTCAGACCGCGCCCGTCTCACCGGCAGCCACGACGCCTGCTGCGGCTGCCCCCACCAGCCCGGCCCTGCCCGTGGCGCGGATTGCGCCGGTGACCGACACCTACTTCGGCACCCAGGTCACTGACCCGTACCGCTACATGGAAGACATCAAGGCGCCGGAAGTGGCGGCCTGGATGAAGGCCCACAGCGACGACACCGCGCGCACGCTGCAGGCGCTGCCTCTGCGCGGCGCCTTCCTGGCCGATCTGGAGCGCTTCGAGAAGGCGGTCAGCAGCCGCGTGTTCGACATCTGGCGCGCGCCGGGCGAACGCTATGTCTACATGAAGCGCGCGGCCGGAGCCAATGCCTTCAAGCTGGTGACGCGCGCGGGCCTGCAGGGCGAGGAGCGCATCCTGTTCGATCCGGACACCCTTGCCAAGCAGACCGGCAAGCCGCATGCGATCAACTATCTCGTCGTGTCACCGGACGGCAAGCTGGCCGCCTATGGCGTGTCCGAGGCGGGCTCCGAGGCCGCCTCGGCCTACGTGATCGACGTGGCCAGCGGTCGCCAGCTCGGCGAGCCGATTCCGCGCGCTGATTTCGGCGCCATGAGCTTCACGCCGGACGGCCGCTTCATGGCCTACAACCAGCTGGCCGAGCTCAAGCCGGGTGCAGCGGCCACCGAGAAGTACCTCAACAGCCGCGTCTGGGTGCGGCCGGTGGATGGCAAGAACAGCATCGCCCGGCCGATCCTGGGCACCGGGCTGCCGGGCATCACGCTCAAGCCCGAGCAAAGCCCGGCGGTGGAGTTCACGGCCGATGGGCGCTGGATGATCGCCACGATCTACAACGGCGTGCAGCGCGAGCTGCAGGTGTACGTGGCGCCGCAGTCGGCCCTGCGCATGCGCACGGCAGCGCCGATCCGCTGGCGCCTGCTGGCGGACTACGCCGACCAGGTCGTGAACCTGACCTACCGCGAGAACCAGGTCTTTGCGCTGTCGCTGCGCAAGGCGCCGCGCGGCCGCATCCTGCGCATGGATCTGCTGGACTCCAACCCGCGCCGCGAGGCCTGGGTGCAGGTGCAGGAAAGCCAGCAGGTCATCACCGGGCTGACGGCCGCACGCGACGGCCTGTACATCGAGGCCCGCGAGGGCAACGTCAAGCGCCTGTACCGCCAGGCCATGGCCGCGGGGGCATGGCCTGCGCGCGCTGCGCCGCCCAAGGTGGAACCCGTCGCCCTGCCGGTGGCGGGCAACTTTGCGCTCAACGGTTTCGAGTCTGTCTGGCAGGCGGCCAATCCGCTGCTGCCCGGCGTGCAGATCCTGCTGGGCGGCTGGACGCAGGCGCGCCAGCACTACCTCGTGGATGAGACCGGCAAGGTCAGCAACACCGGCCTGCAGCCCTCGGGCAGCTTCGACAACCCGCCCGAGCTGGTGGCCACCGAGACGCAGTGCCGCGCGGCCGACGGCGCCCTGGTCCCGATGAGTGTGCTGCACCGGCGCGACATCAAGCTCGACGGCACCAACCCGACGATTCTCACGGCCTACGCCGCTTACGGCATGACGATCGAGCCCGGATTCTCGGCCAATCGCATGGCCTGGATCAGCCGTGGCGGGGTGTGGGCCTTTGCCAATCCGCGCGGCTCGGGTGTGTACGGTGCGCAGTGGTACGAGGCCGGCAAGCAGGCCACCAAGCCCAACACTTGGCGTGACCTCATTGCCTGCGGCGAGCAGCTGATCAACATGAAGATCACCAGCAAGGCGAACCTGGGCATCGTTGGTGGCAGCGCCGGCGGGATCACCGTGGGCCGAGCCATGACCGAGCGGCCGGACCTCTTCGCCGCCGTGGTGCCGCAAGTGGGCGCGCTGGACATGATCCGCATGGAAACCACGCCGAACGGCGTGCCCAATATTCCGGAGTTCGGCAGCACGGCCACCGAGGCCGGCTTCCGCGCGCTGCTGGCCATGAGCACCTACCACCAGATCAAGGACGGCACGCCCTATCCGGCCGTGATGCTCACGCATGGGGTGAACGACCCGCGCGTGGAGGTGTGGCATACCGTCAAGACCGCCGCACGCCTGAAGGCCGCCACCAGCAGCGGCCAGCCGGTACTGGTGCGTCTGGACTACGCCGCTGGCCACGGCATCGGCAACACCGGCGCGCAGCAGCGTAACGAGACGGCCGATACCCTGGCCTTCTTTGCGCGCTACCTGGGCATGCGCGCCGCGCAGTAGGCCACCACGCCCCACAGGCTGGCGGGACGTCCTGCGTCAAGCGGACGGCCCGCTGTGCTTTGGGGTGCGGGCGATCGACGCCCGCCGTCGATCAGCCGCCGGCGATCAGCGAGGCTGCAATCAAGAACATCAGGCCAGCGACAAGCGCATCCAGCAGCCGCCAGGCGGCCGGGCGCGCAAACAGCGGCGCGAGCCAGCGCGCACCAAAGCCCAGTGCGGTGAACCACACCACGCTGGCGCCCACCGCGCCCACGCCAAAGGCAGCTCGAGTGCCCTCGGGCTGCTGGCTGGCAATGCTGCCCAGCAGCACCACCGTATCCAGATAGACATGCGGGTTCAGCCAGGTGAAGGCCAGGCAGGCCAGCACCGTGCTGCGCAGCGAGCCGCTGGCACCGCCCGCCGCGTCCAGCTGGCCCGGATGCAGGGCGCGGCGGGCCGCCATGGCGCCGTACACCAGCAAAAACGCCGCGCCGCCCCAGCGCGCAAGCTCCAGCAGCAGTGGCTGGCGCTGCACCAGCGCGCCCAGGCCGAGGATGCCGGCGCTGATGAGCAGCCCATCGGACAGGGCACAGACCAGCACCACCGGCAGCACGTGGCGGCGCGCCAGCCCCTGGCGCAGCACAAAGGCGTTCTGCGCGCCGATGGCGATGATCAGCGCGGCGGCGCTGCCGAAGCCGAGCAGAGCGGCAGACAGGCTGGAACTCGCTTCATCAAGCATTGGATCAACTTCCAGAAAGGCATGAGACAGGACAAGCGTAAAGTGCCGTATTTTGTTAGCCCAGCTAATCTTTCTGAATCAAGTTAAGTCAAGCTAACGCCATGAAGCGGCGGTACATGCCCGCTGCGCATCGTTCCGGGGAGTTGCCATGCGTCTGGATACCGCCCAACTGGCCGCCTTTGCCGCTGCCGCCCGCCACGGTTCGTTTGAAGCGGCGGCCGGCGAGCTGCACGTCACGCGCTCGGCCGTGAGCCAGCGCATCAAGGCGCTGGAGGAGCGCGTCGGCCAGGTGCTGCTGCGGCGCAGCACGCCGGTGGACACCACCGCCGCCGGCGAGGCCCTGCTGCGCTACGTGCAGCAGGCGCAGCTGCTCGAGCAGCAGGCCCTGCGCCAGATGGGCGCCGTGGCGCAGGCTGGTGCCGCGCCGCAGATCAGCATCGTGGTCAACGCCGATTCCCTGGCCACCTGGTTCCTGCCGGCGCTGGCGCCCGTCAGCGAGGCCCACGGCGCGCTGTTCAATCTGATCGTTGAAGACCAGGACCACAGCGCCGAGCTGCTCAGGCAGGGCCGCGCCCATGCGGCCGTGACCGCCGAGCCGCAGGCCGTGCAGGGCTGCAGGGTGCAGACCCTGGGCACCATGGACTATCTGGCCGTGTGCTCGCCGGCCTTCATGCAGCGCTGGTTTGCCGGCGGCGTGCATGCCGACAGCCTGGCGGCTGCGCCCATGCTGGTCTTCAACGCCAAGGACGATCTGCAGCACCGCTACCTGCGTTCAATCACTCGCAAGCGCATCGTCCCGCCGCAGCACTGCGTGCCGTCGTCGTCCGCCTTTCTGGAGCTGGCGGGCATGGGTGTGGCCTGGGGCATGGTGCCCGAGACCCTGGCGCGCGAGGCGCTGCAGCGCGGCCGCGTGGTGGAACTGCAGCCGGGCAGGCCCCTGCCCGTCACACTCCATTGGCAGACCTGGAAGCTGCAAAGCGAGCTCATGCGGGACCTGGGCACCGCGATACGCCGCGCCTTCGAGGCCATGGGCCGCCGCGCCTGAGCGCAACGCACCTCGGCCGTCCGGGTGCCGCATGCACGGAATTGGCCGTGCTGCAGCCTGCTTCTTGCTGCATGCGCGCGTTCGGTCATGGACGATGCTGACGCGGGGGTGATGCGCACCCCGTCTTGCATCTGTCTTCTCGCTTGCCCATCGGGTCCACGCCATGCGCCTTGCTGCCCCCTGCTCGCTGTCCATCCTGATCCGCGCCGCGGCCTGCGGCCTCGCTCTGGGTCTGGCTGCATCCGCGCACGCGATCGTCACGCCCGAGGTGCCGGACGCGCAGAAGGTGCCGGTCACCAACCCCAATGCACCCAAGTCGCCGCAGGACAACAATCCGCAGCGACGCCACAACATTGAAACGCCGGCGCTGGCCAACCGGCGCCGCGAGGCCTCTCTGCCCAAGCCCAGCACCGAAGGCGGGGAGCTCACCCTGGCGGCCTTGCAGGAGCTGCTCAAGGACGGCAAGGCGCCGCGGACCGGTGAGCTGATCCTGAGCGCGGCCAGCGCCGCACCTGCGGCCAGTGCCACTGGCGCGCCGCGCAGCCGTGCGCCAGGTGCCGCGCCCGCCGCAAGGGGCGCCGCACCTGCTGCAGCAAAGAGCGAGCATTCCGCGCACTGGAGCTATGCCGACGACGAGACCGGCCCCGCACAGTGGGGGCGCCTGGAGCCGCGCTTCAACGTCTGTGCGATCGGAAAGCGCCAGAGCCCCATCGAGATCCTCGACAGCGAGGCCCTGCAGACGCCCATGGAGCCGATCCGCTTCAACTGGGGCACGGCGGCCGGCAGCGTGGTGCACAACGGCCACACCCTGCAGGTGGACCTGGAGGCGGGGCACGGCATGCACATCCGCGGCAAGGACTTCCGCCTGCTGCAGTTCCACTTTCACCTGCCCAGCGAGGAGCGCGTGAACGGCCGCAGCTTCCCGATGGTGGCGCACTTCGTGCACAAGGCCGATGACGGCCAGCTGGCCGTGGTGGCGCTGCTGATGGACCGCGGCGAGGTGAACCCGCAGATCGCCCGCGTGTGGTCCAGCATTCCGCTGGACAAGGGTGATCGCGTGCGATTGCCGACCGAAGGCATCGACCTCGCCGCCCTGCTGCCCACGGATCAGCGCTATTACCAGTTCATCGGATCGCTGACCACGCCGCCCTGCACCGAGGGCGTGATCTGGAACGTGCTCAAGGTACCGGCCACGGTGTCTGCGCAGCAGATCGACACCTTTGCACGCATCTTCCCGATGAATGCGCGACCGGTGCAGCCGGTCAACGGGCGGATCGTGAAGTCGGCGCAGTAGCGCTTCGCACATGCCGCGCCGGCGGCGTCATCTCACTTGCTCAGCGCCTTCAGCGCGAGCTTGATCCCCTCGCTCACCGAGCTCCCCGCGGGCACGCTCTTGAGCGCAGCGAGCGCTTCCTTGTCGTTGTAGCCCAGGGCGGTGAGGGCGCGCAGGATGTCTGCACTGTCGTCATTCGCGGCAGCAGCCGTGGCGCCGATATCCGCACCCAGCTTGCCCTTGAGCTCAAGCAGCAGGCGCTCGGCGGTCTTCTTGCCGATACCCGGCACCTTCTGCAGGCGCCCGCCTTCCTGCAGGGTGATGGCCTGGGCCAGTTCCGTCACACTCATCCCGGAGAGCACCGCCAGTGCGGTGCGCGGCCCGATGCCGCTGATCTTGATCAGCTCGCGGAAGGTGGCGCGTTCTGCAGCCGTACCAAACCCATAGAGCAACTGCGCGTCCTCGCGCACCACAAAGTGCGTGAGCAGCGTGACCTTGTGCCCCGCTTCGGGCAGGTTGTAGAGCGTGCTCATGGGCACGTCGATCTCGTAGCCGACGCCATTGCAATCCACCAGCACGGCGGGGGGGTTCTTCTCGATCAGGGTGCCAGTGATTCGGCCGATCATGGTGTGGACTCGGTGTTCTGACTCATTGTGCAGTGTCTGATTTCAGCATGTGCGCGCAGCGGCGCAGCGTAGGCGCTGAACTCAGACCAGCCGCCCGCGGCGCGTCTTGACATCGCCCCGGCGGCCGCGCAAACCCAGTTGCACGCCGGCCTGGGCTGCCAAGGTGTTGAGCGAGCCGGCCAGCTTGCCTGCGTGGGCGTGGGCCAGCGCGCAGGCCAGGGCGTCGGCCGCATCGGCGCTCGGCGTGCCCGGCAGATTGAGCAGGCGCGTGACCATTTCCTGCACCTGCTCCTTCTTGGCCTTGCCATAGCCCACCACGCTTTGCTTGACCTGCAGGGCGGTGTATTCCGTCACCGGCAGCTTGGCCAGGACGAGTGCCGCAATCGCGGCGCCGCGGGCTTGGCCGAGCATCAGCGTGGCCTTGGGGTTGACGTTCACAAAGACCTGCTCGATGGCAGCGCAGGTGGGCTGGTAGGTCTGCGCCACCTCGGCAATGCCGTGCACGATCTCGTCGATCCGCTCGGCCAGCTCGCCTTCGCTGGTGCGGATGACGCCGCTGGCCACATAGCTCACGCGTGCGCCGTCCACGTCCACCACGCCGAAGCCGGTGATGCGCGAGCCGGGGTCGATGCCGAGAATTCTCATGGGGTGCGACGGTAGCCGGGCTGCGCGTGGCGTCCAAATCGATGCAGCCGCGGCACGGTACCGGCATGCAAGTGAGAAGGCTTCTCAATCAAGTGCTGCGGGCCGTTCGATTGGTGCGCTGCAGCTTCGGGTTTGCCCGCGGCTATGGGCGTCTTCATCATTTTCAAATTGTTTGCCGTGCGCCCGCTGCCTAGCATCGGTTGCGTTGGTGCACTTCGCACCAGCTCGACCCAACACAAGGAGATGTTGATGCCCTCCCTCAAAGGTACGAAGACCCACGAGAACCTGAAGGCCGCCTTCGCCGGCGAGTCGCAGGCCAACCGTCGCTACCTGTACTTCGCAAACAAGGCCGACATCGAAGGCCATGCAGATGTGGCTTCGCTGTTCCGCTCCACCGCGGAAGGCGAGACCGGACACGCGCACGGGCACCTCGACTACCTGGCCCAGGTGGGTGACCCCGCGACCGACATGCCGATCGGCTCCACCGCCGACAACCTCAAGAGCGCCGTGGCCGGCGAGACGCACGAGTACACCGACATGTACCCGGGCATGGCCAAGCAGGCGCGCGACGAAGGCTTCGACGAGATCGCCGACTGGTTCGAGACCCTGGCCAAGGCCGAGCGCAGCCACGCCAACAAGTTCGCCAAGGCGCTGGAGTCCGTGAGCGCCTGAGCCTCACGGCCGTGATTGCGGAAGGCTCGATATCTCAAGAGCCTTCTCGCAGTCTCCATGCGGGTTTCCGGGCACTTTTGGCTGGAAACCCGCATGGATCAAGCGAGAAGCCATCCTGATCGTCTGAACAGCACTACCTCAGCCGCTACCCACAACAGCAACAACAGGGCCCCTCCATGAGCCAACGCGAAGGCAATCTCGAAGCGCCCACCCGGCATCCGCTCGACTGGAAGAACCCCGATTTCTGGGACGTTGAAAAGCTCAACGCCGAGATGGAGCGGGTGTTCGACATCTGCCACGGCTGCCGCCGCTGCGTGAGTCTGTGCGGCAGCTTCCCCACGCTGTTCGACCTCATCGATGAAGGCCCCACGGGCGAGATGGACGGCGTCAAGAAGGAGGACTACGTCAAGGTCGTCGACCAGTGCTACCTGTGCGACGTCTGCTACATGACCAAGTGCCCCTACGTACCGCCGCATCCGTGGAACCTGGATTTCCCGCACCTGATGCTGCGCGCCAAGGCGGTGCAGTTCAAGCAGGGCACGCCCACGCAGTCGCGCGACATCAAGCTCTCGAACACCGATGCCAACGGCAAGCTCGCAGCCATTCCTGTGGTGGCCCAGACCGTGAACGCGCTGGCCAAGATGCCGGCCGTTCGCAAACTTGGCGAAAACATGCTCGGCGTGCACAAGGACGCCTGGGTACCGGAATTCACCTCAAGAAAGTTCCGCACCCACGCTGCAACGAGCCAGCCGCACCCTGTGAAGAACGGCGAGCGCACGCCGGGCAAGGTGGCGGTGTATTCCACCTGCTACGTGAACTACAACGAGCCGGGCATCGGCCACGACTTCCTGAAGGTGCTCGACCACAATGCGATTCCCTACGTCATCGTCGAGAAGGAGGCCTGCTGCGGCATGCCCAAGCTCGAGCTTGGCGACCTGGACAGCGTGGCGGCCAACAAGGACAAGAACGTGCCGCAGCTGGCCAAGCTGGCACTCGAGGGCTACGCCATCGTCGGCCTGATTCCAAGCTGCAACCTGATGTTCAAGCAGGAATTGCCGCTCATGTTCCCTGAGGACGAAGAGCTCAAGCTCGTGCAGAAGGCGGTGTGGGATCCGTTCAACTATCTGGAAGCACGCAAGAAGGACGGCCTGCTCAAGACCGACTTCCCGAAGAGCCTGGGCAACATCAGCTATCACGTGAGCTGCCATCTGCGCGTGCAGAACATCGGTCTCAAGACCCGCGACTTCCTGCAGAGCATCCCGGACACCAAGGTCACGACTGTGGAGCGCTGCTCCGGCCATGCCGGCACCTGGGGCGTGAAGAAGGAGTTCCACGAACGCAGCATGAAGATCGGCAAGCCTGTTTTCCGCCAGATGGAAGAGGCCGCCCCGGACCACGTGAGTTCCGATTGCGCGCTGGCCGGCCATCACATCGAGCAGGGCATGGAGCAACTGAAGCCGGGCAGCGCCGCCGGCAAAGTGGCCCACCCCATCACCCTGGTGCGCAAGGCCTACGGCCTGCCCGACTGAACCAGCAACTCATCCTCCACACATCAGAGCAGCACCTCATGAGCACGACCATGAACAAGATCACCCGCGATTCGCTGATGACGCTTGAAGCCTATGCCAAGGCCCGGCCCGAGTTCCGCAAGCAGGTGCTCGAGCACAAGAAGCTGCGCACCGTGAGCGTGGGCAACCATGTCACGCTCATCTTCGAAGACGAGCTGACCGTGCGCTACCAGATCCAGGAGATGCTGCGCATCGAGAAGACCTTCGAGGAGCAGGGCATCCTGGATGAGCTGGCCGCCTACAACCCGCTGATTCCGGATGGTCGCAACCTCAAGGCCACGATGATGATCGAGTACCCCGAGGTGGCCGAGCGCAAGGAGGCGCTGCAGCGTCTCAAGGGCATTGAGCACAAGGTCTGGGTACAGGTCGAGGGCTCGGCCAAGGTCTATGCGATTGCCGACGAAGACCTCGAGCGCAGCAACGACACCAAGACCAGCGCCGTGCACTTCATGCGCTTCGAACTCACCGACGAGATGGTCGCTGCGCTGAAGTACGGCGTGACGCTTTCGGTGGGCGTGGATCACCCGATGTACAGCCAGGCCGTGAGCCCGCTGCCGATCGAGGTGCGCAATGCGCTGGTGAGGGATCTGGCATGACTCAGCCGCTCCTGGAGCAGCGGCGCTGGTGTTTCTGGCTGCGGCTGCTGCTGGGTGCGGTCATGGCGCATTTCATCCTGGTCGCAGCCGATGTACCCGAGGGGTTTGACCGCAACTGGGCGCAATGGATCGTGTCCATTGCCGTGATCGTTAGCTGCATGCAGGTGGTCGGCTGGGTGATCTGGGCACTGGTGCTCTGGATCCGCCCCGGATGGGCGACGGACAGCACGCGTGCAGAAGGCTCGGACGTTTAGTTGAGCGTGCGGCCTGCCGCTCAGGCCGCAAACCGCAGCGTGTTCCGCCCCGCAGCCTTGGCGGCGTACATCGCGTCGTCGGCCTGCTGGATGTAGGCGTCAATCGGCTTGCCCGGCAGATACCCGACGAATGCGCCCACGCTGGCACTGACAGTCAGCGGGGAGCCTGAACCGCCCGCCTCGAGCGGCACGCTCAAGCCGGACAGGCTTTCGTACAGGCGTTGCGCGAGCGCGTTGCCTGCGCCGGGAGTGGGTTCGAGCCAAGCCACGCAGAGTTCCTCGCCGCCAATGCGCGCAGCCACCGCGCCTTCGGGCAGGGCCTGGCGGATCACCGATCCGACCTCGGCAATCACGCGATCTCCCGCGGCGTGTCCGTGGCGGTCATTGATCTGCTTGAAGTGGTCCATGTCCAGCAGCACGACGCAGACCGGCTGCTGCGCGCAGGTGCGGGCGAGCAGGCGCAGGCACTCATCGAAGAAGCCGCGGCGGTTGAGCAGACCAGTCAGGGCATCCTGTGTGGCCCATCGCACGAGGCGGTGCACGGCGTTCTGCACATAGCGCAGCATGGGCCGGAAGATCACGAAGGCCTCGAAGACCAGGGTGATCAGCACGGCCGCCAGGTTCAGGCCGGCAGCCAGTGCCATGCGGTCCACGCGCTGCTCGGCTTCGGCGGTGTACTGCGCCACCGCACGTTCCATCCGCACCGCGAGATGTTCAGTGGCGTCGTCACGCAGGCGGTAGGCAATCAGGTCGCGGTCCGGAAACTCGGCCAGCTCGCGTGCGTCAGCCACGAACTTACGCAGCGAGGCGTCCAGTTCAAAAGGCTTGTCGAAGTAGATGGCGCGCAGGGCCGGGCTGAGCTTGCTCGTGAAGCGGCTGGGGTGATTCGGGTCGACCAGCGAGAGGTGGGCGTACTCCATCTCGTTGATCGAATTGAGCAGCAGCTCGCGCGTGGCGTCGGTGGGCGCCACGCTGTAGTCCAGCCCGAACAGGGCCACGCGGCTGGCATAGGTCACCTGTTTGGCGGCCACGCTGATGACCGTGGCCGAGGCCCGCTGCTCGTCGATCACCTGGCGCAGCAGCCAGTAGCTGGTTGCGCTCAGGATCAGGAGCAGCAGCAGGCAGGCAGTGAAGCCGATGGTCAGGCGCTGCGTCACCGTATCGCGGACCTCAACCGAGGTTTCCGCGGCGGCTTCGACGCGACGCAGCGCGGGCCAGCGGCGCTTGCTCATGGGGATCGTCCGGTGCCGATCAGTGCCGGAAGTGCCGCACGCCGGTCAGCACCATCGCCACCCCACGCTCGTTGGCCGCAGCGATCACTTCCTCGTCGCGCATGGAGCCACCGGGCTGGATCACGGCCACCGCACCGGCGTCGGCCAGCACATCCAGACCGTCGCGGAATGGGAAGAAGGCATCCGACGCCACCACGCTGCCCTTGATCTCCAGGCCGGCGTTGGCGGCCTTGATGGCGGCGATGCGCGCGCTGTCCACGCGGCTCATCTGGCCGGCGCCCACGCCCACGGTCATGCCGTCCTTGCAGAAGACGATGGCATTGCTCTTGACGAACTTGGCCACGCGCCAGGCAAACAGCAGATCGCGCAGCTGGTCCTTGGTGGGGGCCAGTGTGGTCACGACCTTGAGTTCAGATTCGCTCATGGTGCGGGTGTCTGGCGACTGCGCCAGAATGCCGCCGCCCACACGCTTGATGTCGAGCGGGTTATGGCCATCGCCCAGGCTCACGGTCATCAGGCGCAGGTTCTGCTTGGTGGCGAACACGGCGCGCGCGGCGTCGTCAAAGGCCGGGGCGATGATGACCTCGGCAAACTGCTTGCTCACGGCCTCGGCGCAGGCGGCGTCCACCGGGCGGTTGAAGGCGATGATGCCGCCGAAGGCGCTGGTGGTGTCGGTCTTGAAGGCCTTCTGGTAGGCGGCCAGGGGGCTGTCGGCAATCGCCACGCCGCAAGGGTTGGCGTGCTTGATGATGACGCAGGCCGGCTCTTCGGTGAACTGGCGCACGCACTCCCAGGCGGCATCCGCATCGGCGATGTTGTTGTAGGACAGTTCCTTGCCCTGCAGCTGGGTGTAGCCGGCCAGCAGGCCCTTGGGCACGCCCGCGGTCAGCACGTCTTCATAGAAGGCAGCGCTCTGATGCGGGTTCTCGCCGTAGCGCATGTCCTGCACCTTCTTGAACTGCACGGTGAGCACGTCCGGGTAGGCGCGTGCGTTGTCGGTGCTGCCGTCATTGGAGAGGCGCGTCAGGAAGTTGGCGATCATGCCGTCGTAGCGGGCGGTGTGGGCAAATACCTTCTTGGCCAGGGCCAGGCGCGTCGCGTAGGTAGTGGCGCCGCCGTGGGCCTTCATTTCCTCGAGCACGGTGGCGTAGTCGGCCGGATCGATCACGACCGTCACGCCATGGTGGTTCTTGGCCGAGGAGCGCAGCATGGCGGGGCCGCCGATGTCGATGTTCTCGATGGCGTCTTCAAAGCTCACGCCCGGCTTGCTGATGGTGGCCTCGAACGGATACAGGTTGACCACGACGAGATCGATGGTCGGGATGCCGTGCGCCTTGATGGTGTCCATGTGCGCCGGCAGGTCACGGCGTGCCAGCAGGCCACCGTGCACGGTGGGGTGCAGGGTCTTCACGCGGCCGTCGAGCATTTCCGGAAAGCCCGTGTGCTGGCTGATCTCGGTGACGGGCAGGCCGTTGTCAGCCAGCAGCTTGGCTGTGCCGCCGGTGGAGATGAGCTTCACGCCCAGGCCGTGAAGGGCGCGGGCAAATTCGAGCACGCCGGTCTTGTCGGAGACGGAGAGCAGGGCGGTTTGGATGGTCATGCGGTCGGTTCCGGAATGGTTGTGAAAAGCGTCAGAGTTGTTCGAGGTATTCGCTGCGCAGCAGCGCGTACTGCAGTTCGTCGGCCCACTGGCCGTCTTCGCGTGGCCAGCTGCCGCGGAAGTGCGCCTCACGCCGCCAGCCCAGGTGCTCCAGCAGGTTCAGCGCAGGCACGTTGCGCTCATCGATGATGGCAATCGCACGGCGCAGATCGAGCGCGCCGAACAGCTCGCCCAGCAGGGCGCGCACCGCCTCGCGGGCATAGCCCAGGCCATGATGCTCGCGGGCGAAGGTGAAGCCGATCTCGGCCGTGTCGCCCTCGGCATCCAGGTTCACGGCCACATCGCCGATCAAGCCGGGTGCATCCTTGCGCTCCACCGCAAACTGGTTCCACTGGCCGCGCAGAGGCTCGTGCAGCTCGAACATGTCGGCCACCAGCTGGGCGGCATTGGTGCGGCTGTAGGGCAGGCTCCAGGCCTGGTAGCGGGCAATGGCCGGGTCGTTGCGGTAGGCGTGCAGGGCATCGACGTCGTCGAGCTTGAAGCTGCGCACGACCAGGCGCTCGGTCTCCAGGCGGAAGCTGCCGTGGCGCTCATGCCGGTCAGCCCACTTCAGCCACTTGCGCTGCAGCGCGGCGGCCACGTCGATGCCATGGTGCCGCCCGAGCAGCAGCAGCTGACCGAGCACATCGGCAAATTCGTTCTCGAAGGTGGTCCGCAGCGCATCGGCGCTCTGGCCGCGGGTGCGCGCCTGGCCCTGCATTTTCAGTGCCGCCTGAGTCAGCTCGCCCAGCTCCTCCTGCAGCTTGAGCAGGTACCAGCTGTCGCTGCGATCAAAGCCGAAGTGCTCCGCATAGCGGCGCGAGATGGCATCGAGCCGCTCGGTGAGCGCGTCGATCTGGGTGAGGTCCGGCAGGTTGGAGGAGGGGCGCATCAGAGCAGGCCGTGGTCCGTGAGCTTCTTGCGCAGCGTGTTGCGGTTGATGCCGAGCATTTGCGCTGCCAGGCTCTGGTTGCCGCCGGCGCGGTCCATCACGACCTCGAGCATGGGTTTCTCCGCGGCGCGGATCACCATGTCGTAGACGTTGCTCACGTCTTCGCCGTCAAGATCACGGAAGAACTTGTCGAGGTTGCGGCGTACGCAGTCCTCGATGGAGGGGGGATGGCTCATGCAGCTTGATCGAGTGTGTAGCGAAGCTCATCGCCTGCGGCAATGAGCTCGTCGAAGTAGTCAGACACCGCTTGCCACTGGGCCTGCGTGTCTTCAATGGGGGTGAGGCGCTGCCAGAAGGCATCGCTGCCCACCAGGCCCTCGGTGTACCAGCCGATGTGCTTGCGCGCGGTACGTACGCCCATGAACTCGCCATAGAAGGCGTAGTGCGCCTCGAGGTGTTCGAGCAGGATGGGCTTGATGGCCGAGGGCTTGGGGTCGGGCTTCAGTTCACCGGTGGCGAGGTAGTGCGCCACCTGGCCGTAGATCCACGGGCGACCCTGGCCGGCGCGGCCGATCATCACGGCGTCGGCACCCGTGGCGGCGAGGACGTGCTTGGCCTTCTGTGGCGAGTCGATGTCGCCGTTGGCCACGACCGGAATGGACACGGCAGACTTCACCGCAGCGATGGTCTCGTACTCGGCCTGGCCGGTGTAGAGATCGGCGCGCGTGCGGCCATGCAGGGTCAGCATGGCAATGCCGGCCTCCTGCGCCATGCGGGCGATGGTCAGCGCATTGCGATGGCTGCGGTCCCAGCCGGTGCGGAACTTCAGGGTCACCGGCACATCCACCGCGCGCACCACGGCATCCAGCAGGCGCGCCACCAGGGGTTCGTCGCGCAGCAGGGCGCTGCCGCAGGCCACATTGCAGACCTTCTTGGCCGGGCAGCCCATGTTGATGTCGATGATCGCTGCGCCCTTGTCCACGTTGAACCTGGCGGCCTCGGCCAGCATGGCGGGGTCGCTGCCGGCAATCTGCACGGCCACGGGCGCAATCTCGCCCGCATGGTTCAGGCGGCGCGTGGTCTTGTCGGTGGCCCAGAGCTTGGGGTTGCTCGCCGCCATCTCGCTGACCGCATAGCCCGCGCCCAGCTGCTTGCACAGCTGGCGGAATGGCCGATCCGTGACGCCGGCCATGGGCGCGACGAACACGTTGTTGGGCAGCACATGAGGGCCAATGCGCATGGCGCAGACAGATGCAGAGAAGGGGGATTGGGGCCGGGCGGGAAGGCGCGCACTATACCACCCGGCTGCCTAAAAAATGAGCAACGCGCGTTGCGCCGGAAGGCGCGACGCAGCTGCTCATGAGCGCATCAGGGCCTCGATCTCCGCCACCGTCACCGGCACGCCGCGCGTGAGGTTCTCATGGCCGGTCTCTGTGACGACGATGTCGTCCTCGATGCGCACGCCGATGTTCCAGAAGCCCTCGGGCACGTCCTTGGCCGGGCGGATGTAGAGGCCGGGCTCGACCGTGACCACCATGCCCGGGGCCAGCAGGCGGCGGGCGCGGCGCTTCGCTTCGGGCGCCTCGGAGTTGTAGGGCGCGTTGACGTCCATGTATTCGCCAGCGTCATGTACATCGAGGCCGAGCCAATGGCCGGCGCCGTGCATGTAGAAGCGACGGTAGGCGAGCGACTCGATCGCGCCGTCCACGCTGCCTTCCAGCAGCTTGAGCTGGATGAGCCCGTCGGTCAGGGTGCGGACGGACGCCTCGTGGTAGTCGGAGAAGCGCCGACCGCTGCGCACCGCGGCAATCGAGGCCTCCTGCGCAGCGAGCACCAGCTCGTAGATGGCCTTCTGCTCGCCCGTGAACTTGCCGTTGGCCGGGAAGGTGCGGGTGATGTCGCTGGCGTAGCCGTGCAGCTCGCAGCCGGCGTCGATCAGCACCACGTCTCCGTTCCGGATCTCGGTGTTGCCAGCGCGATAGTGCAGGATGCAGCTGTTGGCGCCCGTGCCGACGATGCTGGTGTAGGCCGGGCTCTCGGCGCCCTGGCGGCGGAATTCGTAGAGCAGCTCGGCCTCGAGGTGGTATTCGCGCAGGCCGGGCTTGCAGGCACGCATGGCGCGCACGTGCGCGGCGGCAGAGATGCGGCCGGCCTCGCGCATGATGGCGAGTTCGTGCGCATCCTTGATCAGGCGCATTTCGCCCAGCAGCGGGGCGAGATCGCGCAGGCTCGTGGGGGCGAGCTGTCCGTTGCGGCTGCGTTCGCGCAGCAGTTCGATGCCCTTGGCGATCCGCCCGTCGAGCCCCGCGCCCATCAGGGCCCAGACCGTGGGCTGATTGGCCATCAGCTCCTTGAGCTTGGTCTCGAAGCTTTCGATGTCGTGTGCGGCAGTGAAACCGAAGAGCTCGCGCGCGGCGACCGGACCATGGCGGTAGCCGTCCCAGATCTCGCGTTCTTCGTTCTTTTCGCGGCAGAACAGGATGCTCTGCGGTGCGGTTCTGGATCCATCGCCCGCAATCAGCACGAGGGCGGCGCCGGGTTCGGAAAAGCCGGTCAGGTAGTAGAAGTTGCTGTCGAAGCGGTAGGGGAACTCGCTGTCGGCGTTGCGGTGCAACTCCGGTGCGGTTTCGATGACGGCGATGCCGCCGCCTGCGGCCTGCATCTGCGCCAGAAGGGCGGCGCGGCGGCGTTGGTAGACGGCGATGTGCCGGGTGGGGTTGCTCAAGTCCATCGCGGCAGTTTAGGTGCCGTTTGGTGTGGCGGCGAGCAGCAGTGCTGCGCTGCGAACCCGTATCCGACGCACTAATGAAATGGCCGGAATTGAATTATTTAAAAAAGGCGGAAAGCAGCTTTTCGATTGTCTGAAGCACGTCTTGAGGCAGGTCGACATCAGTCGAAAGATGGCCGAAATTGACCTCATGCAGCAATGCTGCCGGCCTAGTGAATCTGCCTGGGCCGATTGAGCCGGGCGTCCAGGGCATTGAGCTGCTCGGGCGTGCCGATGTTGTCCCAGGTGCCGTCGAAGACTTCCCCGCTCACACGGCCGGCTCGGGCGAAGTCGTACAGCCAGGGAAACAGCTTCTTCTTTTCGCCCTTTGGTGTATCCCGGAACAGGGCCGGGTTGAACACGGCAATGTTGCCGTAGGTGTAGCGCGGGGAGGCTTCGGGCGCGATCAGCCCGCCATCCAGCCCCATGTCGCCCTCCGGGTGGAAGTCCGGGTTGGGCACCAGCACCAGGTGGGCGTCGGCCTTGCCGGCGGCAATGTCCTCGGCCACGCTGAAGAGCGTGCGGTAGTTGTATTCGGTGTAGATGTCGCCGCTGACCACCACGAAGGGGCCGTCGTCCAGCCAGTCGAGTGCGTAGGCAATGCCGCCGGCGGTTTCCAGGGCCTGGGCTTCGCGGCTGTACTTGATGCTGCAGCCGAAGCCCTCGCCATTGCCCAGGGCATGTTCGATGTGGTCGCC
The DNA here is from genome assembly GCA_027484405.1 of Burkholderiales bacterium. Taxonomy (GTDB): domain Bacteria; phylum Pseudomonadota; class Gammaproteobacteria; order Burkholderiales; family Burkholderiaceae_C; genus Piscinibacterium. Next base: position 19,284 of record JAIXTA010000141.1, on the reverse strand, counting down.
CAGCCAGGCGTGATTGATCACGATCTCCGTGATGCCGCTGGCCACCAGCCGGTCGAGCTGCCATCGGATCAGCGGCTTGCCGGCGACCGAGAGCATCGGCTTGGGCGCGAAGTCGGACAGGGGGCGCATGCGCTCGCCCCGACCGGCTGCGAGGATCATGGCTTTCATCGGCAGGCGAGCTCCAGTTTGTGCGCCACGGAGCCCGCGCTAGCAGGCGCGGGCCGCTTGGCCGGGGGCAAGCGGTGCTTGCCGAAACCCCGGCCGTGCCGCATGCGCTCTCCGCGCCCCGCAGCAAGACTCATTGCCTTCATTGCGCGCCTCTCAGAAGGTGTAGCCGGTCGGCCGTGCGTAGCCCTCGGCCTCGTCGAGGATCTTCAGCAGGGGCAGGAAGATGCGGTAGCGCTCCATCACGGCCCGGGCGTACTTGCTCACCAGCGGGATGTCCTTCAGATACCCGTCCTTGCCGTCGCGGTGATACAGGCGCGCAAAGATGCCGAGCACCTTGAGATGGCGCTGCAGGCCCATGATCTCGAAGTCGCGCCAGAAGTCGCCGAAGTCCTCGCGCACCGGCAGACCGGCCGTGCGGGCGCGCTCCCAGTAGCGCACGGCCCAGTCCAGCTGCTGCTCCTCGGGCCACTCGATATAGGCGTCGCGCAGCAGGCTCACCAAGTCGTAGCTCATCGGCCCGATGACGGCGTCCTGGAAGTCGAGCACGCCGGGGTTGTGCTCGGCGGTGCGCATCAGGTTGCGGGAGTGGTAGTCGCGGTGCACATACACCTGCGGCTCGGCCACGTTGACCTTGAGGATCGTGTCGAAGGCGGCGTCGATCGTCTTCATCTGCTCGGCCGTGGCCGGCTTGCCGAGGTGGCGGTCGAGGTACCACTCGGGAAACAGCATCATCTCGCGCTTCAGGCGCTCGGCGTCGTAGGGTGGCAGGCTGTCAGGCACGGTGCCGCGCTGCAATTGCACCAAGGCATTGAGCGCGTCCAGATACAGCACGCTGGCCGACGCGGCCTCACTGCGCAGCGCAGTCAAGTAGGTCTGGCGGCCCAGATCGGTCAGCAGCAGAAAGCCGCCGGCCAGATCCTGCTCCAGCACGCGCGGCACCTGGATGCCGGTGGCGCCAAACAGCTGCGCCACATGGATGAAGGGCCGGCAGTCCTCGTGGCTGGGCGGCGCATCCATGACGATGTAGCTCGCCGCCACGCCTTGCACCCGGAAGTAGCGCCGGAACGAGGCATCGGCCGAGGCTGGGGCCAGCGTGTCGGCACGCAGGCCGTAGGCGGGCGCATGGCTCTGCACGAAAGCCTGAACCAGCGGCAGGCGGGGGTCTGAGTGGGCTGCGGCAGCGGCGGATGCGCTCGCGCCAGAGGCAATTGGGGTCGACATGGCCGACTATGATACGGGGCCATTTCCGGCGGTCCGGCGCCGTGCGGTGCAGCGTGGTGCAAGACCGTTCGACGGCCTTGTTGCGCTGCGCAGCGTGCGCCTGCCGCCTCCAAGCTTCTCGTGCGGCGCCCGCGCCCTGACTGTCCCGCCAACGCACTCGTCTTCGTGCCTCGCCTGTCCTCCAGTCCTCGCAAGCCGCTTGCAACCCTGCCGCGCCGCCACCGTGTGCTGGTGCGTGCGCTTGCGGCCGCCGGGTGGGTACTGGTGCTTGGCCAGGCAGCGCAGGCGCAGAGCCTGTTGAGCCCGGTGCTCGCAGCGGGCACGCGGGCACCGGACATTGCCCAGGGCGTGCGCGAAGTCAGCCCCGGCAAGCCGGGCAAGCCGCCGCGCAACAAGTCGGGCGCAGGCAAGCAGGACCCGAACGCACCCATGGTGGTGGAAGGCCGCGAGATCACCGGGCGCCTGGACTTCAACCTGCGCCTGAGCGGCGACGCGCGCCTGTCCAGGAACGACCTGGTCCTCAGCGCCGATCTGATCGACTACCTCGTCGTGCCCGATCAGGTCATCATCACCGGCAGCCCGGCCAGGATCGAGCGCATTTCGCCCGAGGGCAAGGACACCCTGCTCACTCCGCGTGCGCAGCTCGAGCTGCTGGCCAACACGGGCGTGGTCGAGCAGCCGCAGATCACCTACGGTCGCATCGGCGGGCGCGGCAAGGCCGATCGCATCGAGCTGCTGGCCCAGCAGGTCACGCGCATGCTCGGTGCCGAATACACCACCTGCCGCCCGGGTGACGACTCCTGGGTGCTCAAGGCGCGCGAGATCACCATCGACCAGATCGAGGGCGAGGGTGAGGCACGCGGAGCCAAGCTCTACTTCAAGGGCACGCCCATCCTGGCCGCACCCTACATGCCCTTCCCGGTGGACGACGAGCGCGCCAGCGGCTTTCTGCCGCCCTCGTTGGGCATCACCACGCGCACCGGCCTGGATGTGACGGTGCCGATCTACTGGAACATCGCCCCGAACCGCGACTTCACCTTCGAGCCGCGGCTCATGACCCGGCGCGGCGTGCTGCTGGGCGGACTGGCGCGCTACCTCGAACCCTCGTTCGCAGGGACGGTGCGCACCGAGTGGCTGCCGCGCGACGAGCAGGCCGGCCGTCAGCGCTGGCTGGTCGACGCCGAGCACAGCTGGCAGCCGGAGTTCAACCGCGAGTGGCGTGGTGGCTGGCGCTACCAGAAGGTGTCGGACGACCAGTACTTTGCCGATGTGGCCCGCAACGTCGGCAACATCAACACCCTGTTTCTGCCGCGCGAAGGCTTCCTGAGCTACACGCGCCCCTGGTGGAACGTAAGCGCCCGTGTCCAGCAGTTCCAGACCCTGCAGGACCCGCTGGCACCCGTGCAGGCGGCCTACTGGCGCGAGCCGCAGCTCAACTTCAACTACTACCGCGCGGATGTCGCCGGCTTCGTGGCCACGGCCAATGCCGAGTTCACGCGCTTCAAGCATCCCACGCTGACTGAAGGCTGGCGTGCCTACCTGCAGCCGGCGCTCGAGTACCCGATCGTCGAGCCGGGCTACTTCATCCGGCCGCGCCTGGCGCTGAACATGACGCGCTATGGCCAGCTCGAAACGCCGGGCGTCATCCCCGGCTCGGCCGGCAGCCCGCGCAGCGCCAGCCGCAATGTGCCGCTGCTGTCGATCGACACCGGTCTCGTGTTCGAGCGCGAGCAGGGCCTGTTCGCGCCACACCTGCGCCAGACGCTCGAGCCGCGCCTGTTCTATCTGCGCGTGCCCTATCGGGATCAGAACGCGCTGCCCAACTTCGATTCTGCGGCCACAGACTTCGGCTTTGCCCAGCTGTTCTCGCCCAACCGCTTCTCGGGCAATGACCGCATCAGCGACGCCGATGCGCTCACCATGGCCCTGACCAGCCGCTACAGCGACCCGGCCACCGGCCTGGAGCGCCTGCGCCTGCAGGTGGGCAAGCGCTTCAACTTCGAGACCCCGCGGGTGGACGTGCCGGGCACCAATCTGCCGGTACTGCGCTCCTCGGACCTGCTGCTGTCGGCGGCGGGCCGCGTATCCCAGGCCTGGGCGCTGGATACCAGCGTGCAGCTCAATTCGCGCGACAACACGGCGGTGCGCTCGGCCGTGGGCGTGCGCTATTCACCGGCCGAACGCAACATCCTGAACCTGACCTATCGCTACCAGCGCGAGCTGCTCGAACAGTTCGAGTTCAGCACCCAGTGGCAGCTTGGCGGACGCTTCTACGGCGTGGCGCGCTGGAACTACTCCATCCGCGAGAAGCGCAGCCCCGAGTCGCTGCTGGGCGTGGAGTACGATGCCGACTGCTGGGTGGCCCGTCTGGTGGTGAACCGCTACGCCACGGCAACCGGCCAGTCCAACAATTCCCTGTTCTTCCAGCTGGAGTTGTCCGGTCTCGGCGGCATCGGCACCGATCCGCTTTCCCTGCTCAAGCGCAGCATCCCCGGCTACAGCAAACTCGATTCGCAAAGATCATGGTCGTCTCGCACCGAATGACCGCACCCCTGAGTGCGCTCCTGGCCGTTGTTGCCACCCTGTCTGCCGCGCTGCTTGTGCCCGTGCAGGCGCAGACCCAGGTGTCCACCCAGATCAGCACGCCGCCGGCCGCGCAGCGCGTGGCGGCAGACAGCATCGTGGCCGTGGTCGGCACCGAGGTCATCACCCGCCGTGAGCTGTCCCAGCGGGTGCGCAACGCCGAGCTGCAATTGCAGCAGCAGGGCACCGCGCTGCCCGCACGGGATCTGCTCGAACGCCAGGTGCTCGAGCGCGCGATCACCGATCGCTCCATCGTGCAGTGGGCCCGCGAGAACGGCATCCGCGTGGATGACGGCACGGTGGACACCGCCTTTGCCAACATCGCGCGCCAGAACGGCCTGAGCGTGGAGGGCTTTCGCCAGCGTCTGGAGCGCGAGGGCATGGACGTGCCCCGCTTCCGCCGCGACCTGCGCGAGGAAATCACCATCTTCCGTGCCCGCGAGCGCGAGGTGGACAGCAAGATCAACGTCTCCGAGGCGGAGGTCGACGCCTTTCTGGCCCAGGAAAGCGGTGCAGCTGCCGGCGAGACCGAGCTCAATCTGGCCCAGATCCTGATCCGCCCCAAGAGCGAAGCGGCCGCCGATATTGCGGCGGCCCGTGAGCGTGCCCAGGCCCTGTTCGAGCAGGCCCGTGGCGGCGCCGACTTTGCGCAGCTCGCCCGTGCCAACTCCGCAGGTGCCGAGGCCGACAAGGGCGGTGAAATGGGCTGGCGCACCACCGACCGCATCCCGGAACTCTTCACCAAGACGGTGGCGGGCCTGCGCGCAGGCGAGCTGTCTGCCCCTGTGCAAAGTGGCGCTGGCTTCCATGTGCTCAAGCTGCTGGGCCGCCGCGCGGCCGGCTCGGGTGGCTCGGCCAACGCCGAGGCGGTGCAGACCAAGGTGCGCCACATCCTGCTGCGCGTCACGCCCGAGGTGAACGAGACCGAGGCGCAGCGCCGCCTGAGCGCCATCCGTGATCGCATCGTCAACAAGCAGGCCACCTTCGAAGAGCTGGCCAAGACCTTCTCGGCCGACGGCAGCGCCGCGCAGGGCGGCGACCTGGGCTGGGCCATGTCCGGCGACATGGTGCCCGAGTTCGAAAGCGTGATGAACCAGTCGCGCCCCGGCGAGGTCTCGCAACCCTTCCGCAGCCAGTTCGGCTGGCACATCCTCGAAGTGACCGACCGCGCCAAGCGCGCCATCCCGGTCGAGAAGCAGCGTCAGCTGGCCCGCAATCTCCTGCGCGACCGCAAGGTCGAAGAGCAGTATGTCGACTGGGCCCGCCTGGTTCGCGACCGGACCTATGTCGAGAACCGGCTTGAGGCCGCTGCAGCCACAGCCGCAGCGCCCGCGCCGGCCGCGCGCTGAGCCGCCCTGCGGCTGCATGTCTTGAGCGCCGCTGAACCCGGCCGCCCCGTGCGATGAAGCCGCGTCTGGCGATCACCACGGGTGAGCCTGCGGGCATCGGCCCCGAGATCGCGGCCAAGCTGCTGGCGCGCGCGCCTGCAAACGTCGATCTGATTCTTGTGGGTGACCGCCTGCTGCTCGAACAGAACGCGGCGCGCTTTGCACCTCACGCGCGGCTGAAGATCTCCGATGTGTCGCTCCTGGCGCCAGTCCATCCCGGCCAGCTGGATGCCAGCAACGGCGCCTATGTGCTCAACACCCTGCGCCGCGGGCTGGACCTGATTGCACGCGACGAAGCTGATGCGATGGTCACCTGCCCGGTGGCCAAGTCCGTCATCAACGACGCGGGCATCCCCTTCACCGGCCACACCGAGTTCTTGGCCGAGCAGACCGGCACCGAGCGGGTGGTCATGCTGCTGGCCGGCGGCGGCCTGCGCGTGGCACTGGCCACCACGCACCTGCCCCTGGCCCGCGTGGCCGCCACCTTGACCGTGGACAGCCTGCTGCAGACCCTGCGCATCATTGATGCCGACCTGCGCCGCAAGTTCGGCATCGCTACACCGCGCATTGCGGTCTGCGGGCTGAATCCGCACGCTGGCGAGAGCGGTCACATGGGCCGCGAGGAGATCGAGATCATTACCCCGGCCATCGATGCCGCAAGCGCCGTCGGGCTGGTGGTGACCGGCCCCTGGCCGGCCGACACGGTGTTCCAGCCGCGCATCCTGAAAGACGTGGACTGCGTGCTGGCCATGTATCACGACCAGGGCCTGCCCACACTCAAGTTCGCCAGCTTCGGCCATGGCATCAACGTCACCCTGGGCCTGCCCATCATCCGCACCAGCGTGGACCATGGCACGGCGCTGGACATTGCCGGCCAGGGCGTGGCCGATGAAGGCAGCCTGCTCGAAGCCGTGAACGCCGCCGCCGCCATGGTGCGCGCCCAGCGCGGTGCGACCAGGAGCGTGCGCGCATGAAGCACATTGCCCGCAAACGCTTCGGCCAGAACTTCCTCACGGACGACGGCATCATCCACGCCATCGTGCGCGCCATCCGCCCGCAGGCGGGCGAGGTGATGATCGAGATCGGCCCCGGCCAGGCCGCACTCACGCGCCCGCTGCTCGACGTGCTCGGCCACATGCACGCCGTGGAGATCGACCGGGACCTGGCCGCTGAACTGCGCCGCCGCTTCGACGGCAAGCTCACGGTGCACGAGGGTGACGCGCTCGAATTCGACTTCGCCAGCGTGAGCCCGCAGCCCCTGCGCATCGTCGGCAACCTGCCGTACAACATCTCCTCGCCGTTGCTGTTTCACCTCATGCGATTTGCTGATCGCGTGGTCGATCAGCACTTCATGCTGCAAAAGGAAGTGGTCGAGCGCATGGTGGGCGAGGCCGGCAGCAAGGAGTACGGGCGGCTCTCCGTCATGCTGCAGGCGCGCTACTGGATGGAGCTGCTGCTGGACGTGCCGCCCGAGAGCTTCGACCCCGCCCCCAAGGTGGACTCCGCCGTGGTGCGCATGATCCCCAAGAAGACCGACGAGGTCGCTGGCATCGACTTCCCCGCACTCGAAAAGCTGCTGGCCCAGGCCTTCAGCCAGCGCCGCAAGATGCTGCGCAACACGCTGGCCGGGCAGGAGGCTGCGCTGGAAGCCGTGGGCATTGCGCCCACGGCGCGTGCCGAGGAAGTGCCGCTTGATCAGTGGCTGGCGTTGCTGGCGCACACGCAGCGCGGCGCCTGAGACCGCAGTTCGCTAGCTGGATCCAGCATTCATGCGGTTTTCCAGGCCGAAATGGCTGGAAAGGCGCGCCGAACAAGCGGAAAAGCTATTGCGGCCACAGATGGCCACAGATGAACACCGACAAAAGCGTTCGCACTGTGTGGGGCACCATTGCAAGCGCGCCAGCGTGGTGGCTGGTCTCAATCGGGTTTCATCTGTGTGGATCTGTGGCCCCAAAAGCTTTTCTGAAGCGCGCGTCACCGCTCCGCTCGCCGCCCCTCCGCCAAACTCTGCAGCGCCGCCAGCCGCGCATACAGCCCGCCGGCCTCGACCAGCTGGGCATGCGCGCCGCTTTCCACCACGCGCCCGTCTTCGAAGACGAGGATGCGGTCGGCGTTCTGGATGGTGGACAAGCGGTGGGCGATGACCAGTGTGGTGCGGCCTTGCATGGCGACTTCGAGCGCCTGTTGCACGGCCTGTTCGCTCTCGGCGTCCAGCGCGCTGGTGGCTTCGTCCAGCAGCAGCAGGGGCGCGTCGCGCAGGATGGCGCGGGCAATGGCGATGCGCTGCTTCTGACCGCCACTGAGGCGCACGCCGCGCTCGCCCAGATAGGTCTGGTAGCCCTCGGGCAGTTGGCTGATGAAGTCGTGCGCTTGTGCCGCTCGTGCTGCGGCGATGACCTCGGCTTCGCTGGCCTCCGGGCGGCCATAGCGGATGTTCTCCAGCGCGTTGTCCGAGAAGATCACCGGCTCCTGCGGCACCACGCTGATGAGGCGGCGCAGATCATCCAGAGCGAGTTCAGTGACGGGCACGCCGGCTACCTTCACCGCACCACTCTGTACGTCGTAGAAGCGCGCCAGTAGGGCAAAGACGGTGCTCTTGCCGGCGCCGGAGGGCCCCACCAGCGCGACACGCTCGCCGGCTTTCACGCTGAAGTTCAGTGCATGCAGCACCTTGCGTTCGGGCCGGGTGGGGTAGGCGAATTCCACCTGATCGAAGGCCACGCTCACGCCGCCCTGGGTGGCGGGCAGGGCGGCGGGCCGTTCGGGTGAACGGATGCCCGGCTGGGCGCTGAGCAGTTCCACCAGGCGCTCGCTGGCGCCTGCGGCGCGCAGGGCGTCACCCCACACTTCCGCCAGCACGGCGGCGGCGCTGCCCACCATGAGCGCATAGATGGCGAACTGCGAGAGCTGGCCGAAGGTGGTGTCGCCGCGAATGACGGCGTTGCCACCGTCCCAGATGCCCCAGAGGATGCCGCCCAGAAACGCGAGCATGATGAAAACGATCAGCATGGCGCGCACCCGGGTGCGCTTCATGGCGGTGGCAAAAGCGTCTTCCACGCGCTCGGCAAAGCGGCGGTTCTCGCGGCTCTCCTGCGTCATGACCTGCACGGTGCTCATGGCGTTGAGCGTCTCGCCGGCCTGGCTGGAGATGTCGGCCACGCGGTCGGTGCTGGCGCGGCTCAACTTGCGCACGCGGCGCGAGAACAGCATGACGATGCCGATCATGGCCGCGATCATGGTCAGCACGATCAGCGTGGTCTTGGTGTGGCCGATCAGGAGCATGATGACCGCGCCGACCAGGGTGATGACATTGCGCAGGCCCATCGAGAGGCTGGAGCCCACCAGGGTCTGGATCAGCGTGGTGTCCGTGGTCAGGCGGCTCAGCACCTCGCCGGTCTTGAGGCTTTCATAGAACGCCGGTGGCTGCTGCAGCAGGCGCGCATAGACGGCGCTGCGGATGTCGCTGACCACGCGCTCGCCCAGCCAGGTCACGATCATGAAGCGTGCGCCGCCGCCCAGGCTCATCACGATGCCCACGATCGCCAGACCCCACAGCGTGGTCTTGAGGTAGCTCGTGTCGCCATGCTGCAGGGCGGGCGCAAAGCCCTGGTCGATCACCTGCTTGAGCATCACCGGCAGCACCAGCGCCGCCAGCGCCGTGATGACCAGGAACACGCCGGCGAGAAGCACACGTGCCCGATACGGCCGGATGAAGGGCAGCAACGCGCGCAGCACGGGCAGCTTGTGGGGTGGGGCGGGGTCGGGCTTGGGTGCGGACATGGTCGCCTGTCAGACGGGAAATGGGGTAGCCACAGATGGCCACAGATGAACACAGATGAAAACCGGAAGCATGGCAGGTGAGAACGCTTGCCGTGCGCGGTTCTCGCTGCGCGGGCAACTCAACAGCAATCAGCGGGTTTGTCTGTGTTCATCTGTGGCCATCTGTGGCTCAAGGATTTTGCGCCACGCAGATCAAAGCTACAGGTTCAACCTGCCGGCGTATCCGGTCATTTCAAGATAGCCGCGGCCTTGCAGGGTACCGCTGACCCGGCTCAAACCCTCCCAGTAGGCGACGCGCCCCAGGCGCTGCGTGATGAGCTCCTGATCGTCCATGACCGGCGCCGTCTCAATGCGGTGCGGCCCGAAGCGGATGCGCTGCGCCACCGGGTAGCGAGCGCCGCCCTGGCCATGCCGCGGGCTGACCCAGTAGCGCAGGGGCTCGAAGCGCACCTCATCGGCGCCGTACTGCGTCATCCGGCCCGCGGCATCGCGCAGCGCGGCATGGGCATAGACAGCGCGCCCGGCGGCGTCGCGGATCTGAAAGGCCATGAGCGCACCGCCGTCGTCCAGATTGATGCCGATCCAGTCCCAGCCCACGCCGGTGTCGCCCAAGACCTCGCTGGACCATTCCTGGTCGAACCAGGCCCGGCCGCGCGCCGCAATGGGCGGGGCGCTGTTCGTGGCATCGGGCAGGCGGATCGTGCCGCTCACTGCGAGCTGCGGCAGGCTCACGTAGTAGCTGGATAGGCGCGGGTCCGGCCCCTTCTGCGAGTAGCCGCCCTGGCCCTGCAGCATGCGCGGCTGGGTGAGCGCCAGCGTCAGGTCGAAGGCGAGCTGCGGGTCGCGCACCTGGATGCGGAAGCGCTCGGGCTGCCCCGCTGGCTGCGCATCCTCCCGCCAGATGCGCCAGTTACCGATGAAGTGGTCGCAGTCCGTGCGGCTGAAGCCGGCGCCCAGGGGCACGCGGGCGGCCCGTTCGGCATGCAGGATCTTGCCGCGCCGCGCATCGCTCACCGCGCCGTGGGCAAACATCAGCTGCTGCAGGGCCAGCGGGTTGGCACGCTGCTCCGGCGTCCAGTCCGGCGCAATCAGGCGCGAGCGGAACAGGGTGAACTGAAATCCGATGTGCTCGTGGGGTGCATCCAGGGCGCCGGTGATGTACCACCACTCGGTACGAAAGTCCGGATGCGCCGCGTGGTCAGCCGGAAAGCGCAGCACCCGGCCGGGCAGGACCGGCGCGTAGTCCGGCGCATCGGCAGAGGCGGCCTGCGTGCGGCCGCACACGGGCAGGCTGCCCATCGCCGCAAGCTGCGCAGCATGCGCCAGCAACAGGCGCCGGCTCAGCATCGACGCCCCGATCCAAACACGTAGAAGTCCATTTCATGCGCTTCTTCAGGCCAAAATGGCTGAAGATGTCTGCCAGACAAGCGAGAAGGCATCCCGGAAGCTGTTCCGCCGGCCATCCCGGCGGGCGGATGGGCAAAGACGCGGCTCATTGACTGCTCGCCAGAATCTGCGCCACCGGCAGGCGGGTAGCGCGCCGCGCCGCCAGGTGGCTGGCCACCAGCCCGGCGGCCAGGGTGGCCAGCGCGCCGGCGGCCACCAGACGCCAGGGTACGTCCAGCGGCATGCGCCAATGGAAGGCCTGGGGGTTGATGACATGCGTGAGGATCGCGCCGATGGCCACGCCGCACACCGTACCGACTGCAAGACCCGTGAGCACGATCAACACGCCCTCGAAGCGCACCGCCTGGGTGAGCATGGCGCGCGAGAAGCCGAGTGCGGCCAGCATGGCCATCTCGCGGCTGCGCATCCAGACGCTTGCCGCCAGGGTCACGGCGAGGCCAAACAGGCCGATCAGCATGGCCGCCGCCTCCAGCGCATAGGTCACGGCAAAGCTGCGGTCGAAGATGCGCAGGGACAGCGCGCGGATCTCGGCCGATTCCGCCACCTCCACCCCATGGCGTGCGGCCAGCTCGCCGAGCAGGGTCTTGGCGGCGGCCTGCCGGCCCTCACGCGGCCAGAGCGCCACATCGCTGGCCTCGAAGCGGCCGCCCAGGGCCTCGAAGTCCGAGCGCGCCAGGGTCACCGCACCGAACTGCCGCGCATAGTCGCGCCACACGCCGCCCACATGAAACTCGCGCTCGCTGCCTAGCAGGGGCAGGCGCAGGCGGTCGCCCGGCTGCAGACCGTAGACCACGCTCATCGGCTCGCTGATCCATGCGCTCACCATGCCGGGCGGCGCGGGCAGTACCGCACCGGTGAAGGGCAGGCGCGCACCGGGCTGCTGCGGGTCGAGATCGCGGATCACGAGATCGAGCGCCGGGCGCGAGGCATCCAGCACCACGGGGCGCACGGCCAGCTGCTCCATGCGCTCGAAGTGGGCGCTGGCGGCCAGTGCGTCCAGTGCAGCAGCGGGCAGGGGCGTGCCGCGCGTGCGCGCATAGAGCGGCGCCGGCAGCACTTCGTCCAGCCAGGTGTCCACCGCCACACGGAAGCTGGAGACCATGATCACCATGCTCGCGGTGAGCGCAAAGCTCACGATCAGGCCGCTGGCGGCCACCTGGGCCATGAGCGGGGCCTGGGCCACCTGCTGCGCGGCCACAGTGCGCGGTGCGCTCGCGCCGCTTCGGGTCTGCCGCGCCATCCAGCCAAAGGCGGCGGAGGTGACCAGTGGCGCCAGCACGATGCCCATCACCAGCACCAGCCCAATGGCCGCATAGCCCGCCACCGGCAGACCACGCCAGGGTGGCATGAACAGCAGCCCGACCGTGAGAGCCGCAAGCGCCCCCAGCAGCGCGGCACGGCGGCGCGGCGTACCGGAGCGGTGCGCGTGCACGAAACCGCTCTTCAGTGTTTGCGCCGGCGGCTGCGCGCGGTTGAGCAGGGCCGGATACCAGGCGCCAGCCACGCTGGCCAGCACACCCAGCCCGCCAAAGGCGGCCGCCGCCCAGGGGGCGGGATCGATCACCGGGTTGCTGCCCGCAAAGTAGCCGCCGCCCAGGTCGCCCCCCAGCGCGCGGGTGAACACCAGCGCCAGGCTGTAACCCAGCGCCAGGCCGAGCAGCGCGCCGGGCAGGCCGATGCTGCCGCCCTCCAGCAGGATCTGCATGAAACGCTGCCGCGGCGTCAGGCCCAGCACGCCGAGCAGCGCAAACTGCGGCGCGCGCTGCGCTACGGCGGTGAGCTGGGTGGCAAACACGAGAAAGGCGCCGGTGAGCAGGGCCACCAGCGCCAGCACGTTCAGATTGACCCGGTAGGCACGCGACAGATTGGAGACGCGCAGGTTGTCGTCTTCCGGCTTCTTGAGCAGCAGCGGTGGCGCCAGCCGCCGGCGCGCATCGGCCAGCCAGGCATCGGCATTCACATCGGGCGCCAGGCGCAGGCGGATGTCGGACACCTGTCCGGGCTCGGCCAGTGCGGCCTGCACCCAGGCAATGTCGGCCACCAGCACGCGTGCGCTCCCGTTCAAGGCCGGCAAGTCGCCCGCCAGCGGGGCGCGCCACTCGCGCGTGCCGCGTCGCAGGCCGAGTGTCTGCCCGCGGGCGCCGCCGAGTTCGCGTGCGAGCGTCGGGCTGGCGAAGAGGGCCGGGCCGAAGAGGCTGGTCGTGTCTTTGGTGTTGCGCTGGTCGCGGGGCAGCAGGCTCGGGGTGATCTGGGCAATCGACAGGATGTCCAGACCCAGCAGGGTGACGGGCTGCGCGCGGCCGGCCGCGTCGAGGAGCTGCACGCGCAACTGGATCACGGGGCTGGCCACCAGCACCTGCGGGTCGCGCGCCAGATCGTTGAGCAGCGCCAAATCGACCCCCCGCCCGTCTGCACCGTCGGCGGCGGTGAGCACCACATCGGGCTCGCCTTGCAGGCCCTGCATGGCGCGGCTGAAGTCGGACAGGGCGGCGCTATTGATCAGGTGAATGGCGTAGCCCAGCGCCACGCCGAGCGCGATGGCCAGCACCGACATCAGCGTGGCCGTGCGGCGCCCGCGCAGCTGCGCCAGCAGCAGCCAGCGCGAGAGCTGGGGTGGCGGCAGCCAGGTGGCCAGCACCTAGACGGCCTCCGGGCCGGCGGGCGCTTCATGCAGGCCGTCGCGGCTCAGGGTCAGCACCCGGTCGCAGGCCGCCGCCACCTGCTGCGAGTGCGTCACGATGAGTGCCGCCGCGCCGCGCGATCGGGTCTCGGCCAGCAGCAGATCGAGCACGTCCTGCGCGGTGCGCGGATCGAGGTTGCCGGTCGGTTCGTCGGCCAGGATCAGCGCCGGCGCATGAACCAGAGCGCGGGCAATCGCTACCCGCTGCAGCTCGCCGCCCGAGAGGCTTGCGGGCTGGCGCGCGCCAAAGCCATCGAGCCCGACGGCATGCAGCATCTGCTCTGTACGTGCTGCATGTTCGGCCGCCGGTACCTGCGCCAGCAGCAAGGGCACGGCCACGTTCTGCGCTACCGTCAGGGCAGGCAGCACGTGAAAGGCCTGGAACACAAAGCCCAGGCGCCGCGCACGCAGCTGCGCGGCGGCGGCTTCATCCAGCGCGTGCATCGGCTCGCCGCCGATGTGCACTTCGCCGGTATCGGCCCGGTCCAGCCCGGCAATGCAGTTGAGCAGCGTGGACTTGCCCACGCCGGATTCGCCCACCAGGGCGACGACCTCGCCGGCTGCAATCTGCAGGCTGATCGCGTCGAAGACGGGCCGGGGGCTGCCGGGAAAACGCTTGCCGAGTTGATGCACCTGAAGCATCGGTCGATTGTATGGATCGGACCCTGTCGACTCCGCGGGTGGGCCGCACGGACCGGGCCGGCTGCGACATTGCGCAGCGTGGCTCCCCAGCCATGCACACCAGACCGCGAGGTCGCAAGCTTGCCCGCAATCAGGCCGAAATTCAGGCCGCAATTCAGGCCTTGCCCGCTGCCTGAGCCGGCTTCAGTTCGCAGCGCCGCTTGCCGATATCAGCTCGAACCCCTGAAAAACCTGGTCCCATGAACCCTGTCACGCATCCCATGGCCCGTCCGCATCCGCCCCGCTCGGCACGCCTGCGCAGCGTGCTGCTCGGCGCCGCAGCGCTGCTTGCACTGAGCGGCTGTGAGCTGCTGGGCATCGAAGATCCCGCCAAGGCCGCTGCCGCTGCGGAAGCCGATGGCAAGGCGGTCGGCGCGGCCTGCCGCCACGCGGCACGTGCGATCGAGGACTGCTATGCGCGCAACCCCCGTGCCTCCAAGGCCGCGGTGTACGCCGGCTGGCGGGAAATGAACGACTACATGGCCGAGAACAAGATCGAGCCGGTCAAGCCGGTCGAAGTGGACAAGAACGCGCTGCCGGCCATGCCTGGCTTGCCGCCGGGCTTCAGCTTGCCCACGGTACCCGCCGGCGAGCCCAAGGCGGCCGGCAAGGGCACGCACTAGGGCGGCGCGCCGCCTCGACCCCGGGTGTTCAGCAACACACGGGGATCACCCCGGCTGGACGGTGGAAGCGTTCCGGCGCTAGCGTGGAGCACCCTGTGCTCGACGGTCATCTCATGTCTGAATCTCTGCCTGCCCTGTCCGCTGCGCTCGCCCAGCACCTGGAGGGCCGTTGCGGCATTGCCCGGGTCTGGGAGGCGGCGTGTGTGCACTTGAGCGAACGGCTGAATTGCACGCGGGTCAGCGTATGGCTCTACAACGGTGCACGTGACGCGCTCGACGAACTGGCGCTGCTCGATGCGCGCACGCAGCGTTTCTCCTCAGGCATGCGCCTCACCGTGGGCGACTTTCCTGAGTATTTCGATGCCTTGGGTGCCTCGGACGTGATCGATGCACCTGACGCACGGACGCACCCGGCGACCGTGTGCTTCGGTGATGCCTATTTTCTGCCCGCCGACATCCACTCCCTGCTCGACCGCCTCGTCTTTGATGCGGGCGAGGCCGTGGCCGTGATCTGCTGCGAGCACTGCGGTGCACCGCGCACCTGGTCCGAGCAGGACCATGAAACGCTTGCTTCAGTCGCGCATGAGCTGGGCCAGGCGTTCACGCTGGCCCGCGCCATCTACTGTGCGGAGGACGATCGCGCCTCGGATCTCATCCGGGCAAGAGCACGCCCGGCCGCTTGACCGATAGCCAGCGCAGGATGCGCGGGTAGAAGGTGTCGGGCGTGATCGGCTTGGCCAGGTGGTCGTTCATGCCGGCCTCAAGGCTGCGCTGTCGATCTTCGGAGAACGCGTCCGCGGTCAGGGCGATGATCGGCGTCTCGGCATGCTGCGGCAGCTGGCGGATGGCCCGGGCAGCGCTCTGGCCGTCCATCACCGGCATGTGCAGATCCATGAGGATCAGATCGAAGTCGCGCGATTCGCACAGCGCCAGGGCTTCGGCACCGTTGTGCGCTTCGGTCACGCCCAGCCCGACCAGGGCCAGCTGTGAACCAGCCACGAGACGGTTGACCTCATTGTCCTCGACCAGCAGGATGCGGCTCGCATTGAAGTGATGCCGCAGAATGCGCTCGGGTGCGAAGAACAGCCGCTCCGCCGCCGAGAGGCTTTCGGCACCGCCTGCGCCCTGCTGCGCCGCGTTCGACAGACCCAGACGGGCTGTGGCCCAGAACAGGCTGCCCCGGCCCACAGCGCTCTCCACACCCACGCTGCCACCCATGAGTTGCGCAAGCTGGCGGCTGATCGACAGACCCAAGCCTGTTCCGCCATAGCCGCGGGTGCTTGACGGGTCTGCCTGCTCGAAGGGCTGAAAGATCCGTTCCTGCGCGTCCTTGGCGATGCCGATACCCGTGTCCTGCACCTCAAAGCGCAGCAGCACGCCTTCATCATCACTGGCCTGCACGATGCAGCGCAGGATGATGGCACCTGACTCGGTGAACTTGACCGCATTGCCCAGGAAATTGAGCAGGATCTGCGTCAGCCGGGTCGGATCGCCCACAACCCAGCGCGGCACGGCATCCTCGATTTCATGAAACAGCCCGAGCTTCTTGGCGCGCGCATTGGTTTCGACGAGGGTGAGCAGGCGCGTGAACAGGGCGCGAAGATCAAAGGGCGTCGGCTCGAGCACCAGTTTGCCGCTCTCGATCTTCGAGATATCCAGCACGTCGTTGATCAGCAGGAGCAGATGGTCAGCGGCCTGAGCCATGTGCTGCACCTGCTGCCGCGCAACGGGCGGCAGATCGCCGCGCAGCAGGATCTGCGAGAAGCCGACGATCGCGTTCATCGGCGTTCGGATCTCATGGCTCATGTTCGCGAGAAATGCCCCTTTTGCCCGGCTGGCGATCTCGGCGAGATTCTTGGCTGCTTCGAGGTCACGCGTACGTTCGCTGACCTTCGCTTCGAGCGCCTCGTTGGACGCTCGCAGCGCTTCGCGCAGCTCGGTCGCGGCACGCAGGCCGGCGGCCATGTCTCGGCCGATCAGCAGAAAGAGCAGGCAGCCCAGGGTAAGCATGAAGAGCGTGACAACGATCTGCACGCGGATCGACCCAGGCGCCTGTTCAGGCAGCAGATGGGCGGCCTCCAGACCGAAGAGCGCGATCAGGATGGCCACCACAGCGAGGAAGGTGGCTGCGGCCCAGCGTGCGCCGAGCATCCAGCCCGCAAACACGATGAGTGGCAGAAAGGCCCATGCCACCGGGGCACGAAAGCCGCCATTGACGGCCGACAGCACGCCGATGGCCCCGGTGATCGTGACCAGCAGCACTGCAGAAGCCAGGCGCAAGTGCCCTCTGGCCTGGATCAGCCAGACCACCGCGACGACGGAGAGCATCACGATGTTGACACTCACGCGGCGGGCGTCGAATGCGCCTTCGAGCACATACGCCGCGTTCAGACCCAGCCCGGCCAGCGCGATGCAGATGCAGGCCACGCGCAGGAACCAGGCGCGCCGGTCGATGCCGGTGCTGTGTGTATACGTTTGGAGCATGCAGTGGGGCGGCAGTGTCTTGCAGGCCTTCGGGGTGACCCGAGACCTTGATCTGCCGTGACGGGCTGTTCAGTTCACGTGTGCATCATCCCCGATGACCAGGGGTTGTGTAATTCAGGATTGCGGCATTCTTGTTCGTCCTGCGACAGTGATCCCTTGGGGCTTACTCGCAGACGGTCCGGCACGGCCAGGCGGCGGATGAGCGTAGAGTGCCGGCAGATGTATGCACCGAAACGGCGCAGGCCGCTTTTCCACTGAATTCGCCAGATCATGAACATGCCCAAGATTCCAGACGCGGTCCTCAATGGCATCGACGTCGACCCGATGGAAACGCTCGAGTGGAAGCAGGCGCTCGAAGGCCTGGTGTCCGCCATGGGACCACAGCGCGCTGCCTTTGTGCTGGATGCGGTGCTGGCTCATGCATGGCTGCTCGGTGTGGAGTCCGCCAGCGCTCAGCGATTGAGTTCGCCATATGTCAACAGCATCGCGCCGTCTGCTGAGCCTGTGTTTCCCGGCAATCTCACCATCGAGGAACGGCTGAGCTCGATCATGCGCTGGAACGCGCTGGCCATGGTGGTGCGCGCCAACCGGGAGAGCAGCGAACTGGGCGGGCACATCGCTTCGTATGCCAGCGGGGCGGACCTGTTCGAGGTGGGCTTCAACCATTTCTTCCGCGGCCGGACCGCCGAGCAGCTGGGTGACATCGTTTTCCTGCAGCCGCACTCTGCGCCAGGGGTCTATGCGCGCGCCTATGTCGAGGGGCGGCTCACGGCCGAGGACCTCGCCCACTACCGGCAGGAGATTGCTGCGCGCCGCAAGGGGCTCCAGGCGCTGCCGAGCTATCCGCACCCCTGGTTGGCGCCGGACTTCTGGCAGTTCCCGACGGGATCGATGGGCATCGGCCCCATCAACTCCATTTACGCAGCCCGCTTCATGCGCTACCTGCGTGACCGCAAGCTGCTCGACACCACCGGGCGCCGGGTCTGGGGCTTCTTTGGTGATGGCGAGATGGACGAGCCGGAATCCATGGCGGCACTCACGCTGGCGGCGCGCGAAGGACTCGACAACCTCACTTGGGTGATCAATTGCAACCTGCAGCGGCTCGACGGGCCAGTCCGCGGCAACGGGCGCATCATTGATGAGCTAGAGGGCCTGTTCAAGGGCGCGGGCTGGCGCGTGATCAAGCTCGTCTGGGGCAGCGACTGGGACGCGCTGTTTGCGCGTGACAAGTCGGGCGCGCTGATTGAAGCGTTCTCCCGGATCGTCGATGGCCAGCTGCAGACCTTTGCGGCCAACGATGGCGCATTCAATCGGGAGAAGTTCTTCGGCCAGACGCCCGCGCTGGCTGCGCTGGCTGCAGGCATGACTGACGACGAGATTGATCGGCTCAAGCGCGGCGGGCATGACATCCGCAAGATCTATGCGGCCTTCCATGCGGCCGCCCGGACGGTCGGCCAGCCCTGCGTGGTGCTGGCCCAGACCAAGAAGGGCTACGGCATGGGTGAGGCCGGCCAGGGCAAGATGACCACGCACCAGCAGAAGAAGCTGGACGACGAAGCCGTCAAGGCCTTCCGGACGCGCTTCAGCCTGCCGCTCTCAGACGCCCAGTGCGAAGCCCTGGAGTTCTATCGACCTGCCGAAGACAGCGCGGAAATGAGCTACCTGCGTGAGCGCCGTGCCGCGCTGGGTGGCGCGCTGCCCCGGCGCATTGCCCAGTGCGCCAAGGTGCCGGTGCCGGAGATCGAAGCCTATGCCGGCTTTGCCCTGAAGGCCGACGGCAAGGAGATGAGCAGCACCATGGCCCTCGTGCGCATGATGGGCACGCTGATGAAGGATGCAGCCCTCGGACCGCGCATGGTCCCCATCGTGGCCGATGAAGCCCGTACCTTCGGCATGCAGGCCATGTTCCGCCAGGCGGGCATCTACAGCCCGCGGGGCCAGCAGTACGAGCCGGAGGACATCGGCACCGTCATGTTCTATCGCGAGGCCACCGACGGGCAGATCCTTGAGGAGGGCATCACGGAGGCGGGCGCGATTGCATCCTGGACTGCGGCGGCGACCAGCTACGCCACGCATGGTCTGGCCATGCTGCCGATCTACATCTACTACAGCGTGTTCGGCTTTCAGCGCGTGGGCGATCAGATCTGGGCGGCAGCCGACCAGCGCGCCCGCGGCATCCTGGTGGGGGCGACCAGCGGGCGTACCACGCTGGCTGGCGAAGGCCTGCAGCACCAGGACGGCACCTCGCACCTGATGGCGGCAACGATTC
>JAIXTA010000150.1 GCA_027484405.1 Burkholderiales bacterium | reverse complement strand
CGACTCGCGCGTGCCGGCCAACGAGATCACCGGCCTGGCGCCGGGCGAGGTCTTCGTGCACCGCAACATTGCCAACGTGGTGGTGCACACCGACCTGAACTGCCTGTCGGTGCTGCAGTTTGCGGTGGAAGTGCTCAAGGTGCGCCACATCATTGTCTGCGGCCACTACGGCTGCTCAGGCGTGCAGGCGGCGCTGGCCGGCACCCGGCTGGGCCTGGTGGACAACTGGCTGCGCCATGTGCAGGACGTGGCCGACCAGCATGGCGCCTACCTCGGCCGGCTGGCGGCCGAGCAGCGCGCACCGGCCCTGGCCGAGCTCAATGTCATCGACCAGGTGCGCAATGTCTGCCGCACCAGCGTGGTCCAGGACGCGTGGGGCCGCGGGGAAACGCTGTTTGTGAATGGCTGGATCTATGGCGTGCACGACGGCGCCCTGCGCGATCTGGACGTCACCATCTCCGGGCCGGACCAGCTGCAGCCCCGGATGGACGCTGCGCTCTCGGCACTCGGGGTGTACGGGTCGGACCGGCAGCGCGCCGCTGCACCCTGATCCAAGTCAGCTTGCAGTCAAGCATCCGCGCCATAATCCGGGTTCCAAAGTTTTGCGGTGCAACATGGGCTGGTTTGCAGCCCGGTTGCAGAACAAACACTGCGCGCTGCCTGACGGCGCGCATCGCCATTCACGAGGAGACCCGTCATGTCCGACCCGATCGTCATCGTTTCCGCCGCGCGCACGCCCATTGGCGGCATGCTCGGCGACTTTGCTGCACTGCCCGCCTACACCCTGGGCGGCGTGGCCATCAAGGCGGCCGTGGAGCGCGCCGGCCTGAAGGGCGATGAAATTGGCGAGGCGCTGTTCGGCAACTGCCTGATGGCCGGTCAAGGCCAGGCCCCCGCCCGCCAGGCCGTGCTGGCGGCCGGGCTGCCCCAGAGCGTGGGCGCCGTGACCCTGTCCAAGATGTGCGGCAGCGGCCTGAAGGCCGTGATGATGGCCGCCGACATGATTGGCGGTGGCAGCCACGACATCATGATTGCCGGCGGCATGGAGTCCATGACCAACGCCCCGCACCTGCTGGTGGGTTCGCGCAAGGGCTACCGCTACGGCGCCTTCACCACCTTTGACCACATGGCGCTGGACGGCCTGGAAGACGCCTACGACCGCGGCAAGGCCATGGGCGTGTTTGCCGAAAGTTGCGTGGCCAAGTACAGCTTCACGCGCGAGGAGCAGGACAAGTTCGCCATCGCCTCTACCGAGCGCGCCCTGGCCGCCAACAAGGATGGCAGCTTCGACTGGGAGATCGCCCCGGTCACGATCGCCGGCAAGGCCGGTGACACCGTCATCAAAAATGACGAGCAGCCCTACAAGGCCAAGCTCGACAAGATCCCGGGGCTGAAGCCCGCCTTCAAGAAGGACGGCACCATCACCGCCGCCAACGCCTCCAGCATCTCGGATGGCGCCGCGGCGCTTGTGCTGATGAAGCTGTCGGAGGCCAACAAGCGCGGCATCAAGCCCCTGGCCAAGATCGTCAGCCACGCCACCCATGCCCACGCGCCCGAGTGGTTCACCACCGCGCCGGTGGGTGCGATCCAGAAGACCCTGGACCGCGCCGGCTGGAAGAGCGGCGACGTTGACCTCTGGGAAGTGAACGAGGCCTTTGCCGCCGTAACCATGGCGGCCATGAAGGAACACAACATCCCGCACGACAAGGTGAACATCCACGGCGGCGCCTGCGCCCTGGGTCACCCGATCGGCGCCTCGGGCGCGCGCATCCTCGTCACCCTGATCGGCGCGCTGCGCAAGACCGGCGGCAAAAAGGGCGTGGCCGCCCTGTGCATCGGCGGCGGCGAGGCCGTGGCCGCGGCCATCGAGATGATGTAAGCCGCTCGCAATGCGGCAGCAAGGCGAGCCCGCGGGCTCGCCTTTTTCTTGCATGCACGCCAGCGCGCCGCGCCTGTAGAGTGGCGGTCTGTCACCACGGCCGGCCCCTGCCGGCCCATCCCGGGAGCCCAGCACATGAAGTCTGTCCTGATCGTCGGTGCCTCGCGCGGCATCGGCCTCGAATTCGCCACGCAGTACGCCGCCAACAACTGGACTGTCTTTGCCACGGCGCGCGACGAGGCGGGCGTCGGCCGCCTGCGCGCCCTCGGTGCAGACGCGCTGATGCTCGACGTCACCGACTCAGGCGCACCGGCGCGCCTTGCCGAGCGCGTGGCCGGCAAGGACCTCGATCTCGCCATCATCAATGCCGGCACCTTCGGCCCGCGCCTGGGCGCGCCGGACGCGCCCGGGATGGACGACTTCGACGCCGTGATGCGCACCAACGTCTTCGGCCCGATGCAGCTGCTGCTGCCGGTGGCGCAGGGCCTGAAGGATGGCGGCAAGCTGGCCGTGATCTCCTCCAAGATGGGCAGCAAGGGCGCCCGCACCTCGGCCGGCGGCTGGCTGTACCGTGCCAGCAAGGCCGCGGTGAACTCGGTGGTCAAGGACGCCTCGATCATCCTGGGCTCGCGCAACATCATCTGCGCGGCCTACCACCCCGGCTGGGTCAAGACCGACATGGGCGGGGCGGACGCCGACCTCACGGTGCAGGAGTCGGTGAGCAGCCTGCGCCACAGCTTCCTGCAGCTTGCCGCCGAGCACACGGGCGGCTTCTTCGATCATGACGGCACGCCGATCCCCTGGTGAGACCGGGCCAGTGGGCGCAGCCGAAAGGCGTCTGTCAGGCCGCGCCGGGGTGATCGGGACTTCAATCGATTCGGATCTCGCCCGCTGCGTGAGCGAACGGATGTTGGGGGTATTGCGATGAGAGTGCTGGTTGTCGAAGACGAACCCCTGCTCGCCTGCGGACTGAAGCAGGGCATGGAGCTGGCGGGCTTCACGGTGGACCATGCGGGCAGCGCCGAGATTGCGCAGACCCTGCTCGACGGCGCACCGCCCGATGCGGCCGTGGTCGACATCGGCCTGCCACGCGCCGACGGCCTGAGCCTGATCCGCTGGATGCGCGGCCGCGACATGCACCTGCCCGTGCTGGTGCTGACTGCGCGCGACGGCCTGCAGGACTGCGTCGACAGCCTGAACACCGGCGCAGATGACTTCATGGTCAAGCCGTATCGCCTGCCCGAAGTGATTGCCCGCGTGCGCGCCCTGATCCGGCGGGCCAATTCGCGCACGCAGTCGGTACTCAACCTCGGCGCACTGGCCATGAACTGTGCCACCCGGCAGGTGACGGTCGGCGGCGCGCCGATGGAGCTCTCGCCGCGGGAGTGGTCCCTGCTCGAGATGCTCATGATGGCGGCGCCCAATGTGCTGGCCAAGGACAAGCTGCTCAGCGGCCTGGCCGGCTGGGACAGCGAGCTCAACCCGAACGCCATCGAGGTCTACATCTCGCGCCTGCGCAACAAGCTGGGCGAGAGTGCGGGCATCTCGATCCGTACGGTGCGCGGCCTGGGCTATCGGCTCGAGGAAGTGAAATCGGCCGCAGCGCACTAGGCTGGACCGTACTCCCGCATTGCGCATGGCAGCAGCATTCCGGAACTTTCTTGACCGCAACTTCTTTCGCGCCGGCATTCGCCGGCGATTGATGCTGCTGATGCTCGTGCCGCTGGCCGTGGTGCTGGTGGTGAGTGTGCGTCTGGACTTCCGCTCCTCGCTCGCGCCAACCATGGCTGCCTTTGATGCAGCGCTGATCAACAGTGCACTCGGCCTGGCCGGGCAGATCCGGCTGGACGGCAACGCCCTCGTGCTGCGCCTGGATAGCCAGGCCGAGCAGCTGCTGCGCAGTGACACGGCCGACGTCGTCATCTGGGCGCTGTACGACAACGTGGGGCTGCTGGCAGGCGGTGACCGCCGCCTGCCGCTTCCCATCACCCTGGAGGGCGAGCGGCAGGTCTACAACGCCACCGTGGACGGGCGGCAGGTTCGCGTGGCACGCGTCACACGCATCACCGAACTCGGACCTGCGCACGTGCTCGTTGGCGAGACCTACAACAAGCGCGATGATTCCGAGCGGCGCATCCTCAATGATCAGGTTCTGCCCAACGTCCTGCTGATCGCGGTCACGCTGGGCATCGTGGTGCTGGCCATCGGCGCAGCGCTCAAGCCGCTCGAGCAGCTGCGCGCAGACATCGCCGGACGCACGGCACGCGATCTGCACCCGATCGATGTGGACGCTGTGCCGGTGGACTCCCGGCCGGTCGTGGAGTCCCTGAACCGGCTGTTCGAGTCCTTGCGGCGCGCCGAGCAGACCCAGCGCGCCTTCCTGGCCAACGCAGCGCATCAGCTGCGCACCCCGGTGACGGGGCTGACTACACAGATCGAGCTGGCGCAGATCGAAGGCGCCTTCGACGCCACACCGGAGCGCGCCGAGCGCCTGCAGCAGGGTCTGGATCAGCTGCGGCAGCTGCTCGACCAACTGCTGACCCTGTCGCGCGCCGAGGCCTTCGGCAGCAGCGCGCCCCGCTTTTCCACGGTCGACATCAAGGCGCTCCTGGAGCAGCAGGCCGGGCTGTTCATCGATCGTGCCGTGGCGCGCGGCATCGACCTCGGCTACGCCCTGGTGCCCTGCCGGACCCGGGGCGTTGACTGGCTGTTGCGCGAGCTGGCGGGCAACCTGATCGACAACGCCCTGCGCTACACACCGGCCGGGGGCGAGGTCACGGTCAGCTGCGGCGAAGACCAGGACGGCCCCTGGCTTGCCGTCGAGGACACCGGTCCGGGCATCTCCACCGAAGACCGCGAACGCGTATTCGAGCGCTTCTGGCGCGGCGAAAGCAGCCGGCAGCCCGGGTCCGAGGCGGTTCAGGGCAGCGGCTTGGGCATGGCGATCGTGCGCGAGATTGCCGAACAGCACCGCGCTCGGGTCGAAATCTCCGAGGCGCGACAGCGAACCGGCGGCAATCTGTCGCCCGGCACGCGCGTCCTGGTGCGTCTTCCGCACGCCGCATCGCCGGCACAGTATCAGCCTGCATTGCAGCCGGATTGAGTGGCTGGCGCTGCGCCGCTTTCGTTTCGCTGACGGGGCCGGCCCGCGACTGCCGGTTCAGCGCCGGGCTACAGGCAAACGACAGGCGGGCCTCGCTCCAATGGACTCATGCAACGAAGCCCATCCGAGTCCATTCAGCGCGCCGGCCGCAACGGCCGCGCCGTCCTGCTGTTGCACGGCCTGTGCGGCAACCCGCTTGAACTGCAGCCCCTTGCCCACCGGCTGCATCAGCACGGATATACCGTCAGTGCGCCGCTCATCGAGGGGTATGGCGTCAGCGCGCGATCCCCGGCAGACCACAGGATGCGGGCGTATGAGGCCTGGATTGAAGATGCGGCTGAGCAAGTACGGGGCCTGCGCAGATCGCATTCGCAGGTCGTTGTCGGAGGGCTGTGCATCGGCGCCAACCTCGGTGCCGCGCTCGCGGCACGCGGCTGTGCGGATGCGCTGCTGCTGATTTCGCCCACCTTGTACTTCGATGGCTGGGCCATTTCGCCCTGGCGGCGCCTGCTGCCGCTGGCTTATGTCTGGCCGCTCAGCGAGTGGTTGAGCTTTCGCGAGCACGCGCCCTTCGGCCTGAAGGATGAGCGCCTGCGCGCCTGGGTCGAGACCGCCATGCGCCGCAGCGCAGTGTCGGCAGCCGGCGCAGCGCGACTGCCTGCAGCCGGCCTGCGAGAAGCCCAGCGCCTGATCAATCACGTCAAGCGCAGTCTGCCGCAGATCACCGTCCCTACCCAGATCCTGCATGCCGTGGACGACGACGTCACCAGCCCGAGATCGGTGCATCTGCTGCAGGCCCGCCTGGGGCGGACACCGGACGTCACCTGGTTCCTCGACAGTTACCACATGCTCACGCTGGACCGGGAGCGCGAGCAGGTGGCGCAGGCCAGCTTGCGCTTCCTGCGCCACCTGCCCGCCGCAGATCTCCCCATGCACCTGGCCGAAGCGGCCTGAAACGCGCCTCGTCGTCAAGGGCACTCCCCTCATCCCCCAACCCGAAGGAACTCGCTCATGTCCACCATTGACGCCATCCGCCAACTGATGAACCAGGAATTCGGCCTCGATGCCGCAGCCCTTGGGGCAGACACCCCCTTTGTGGAGCTCGGCATGGACTCCCTGACCATGGTCGACTTCATCTTCAAGGTCGAGGATGCCTTCAGCGTAAGCATCGACTTCGACGACGCACAGCAGGACCCAACCCTGGCCGGCTTCGCTCGGCTCATCGATACCCTGCGCGCACAGGGCACGCAGCCCATTCCGGCCTGACAGGATCGCCCGCATGAATGCAGCGCCGCGAGTCGTGATCACGGGCATGGGCGTGGTCAGCGCCATCGGCACAGGCCTGGATGCGATCGCGCAATCGATTGATCGCGCGAAGAGCGGCGTGCGCGCGTTCCCGGGCGACGATGGACGCGGTCTTGCGCCGTATCTTGCTGCCCCCGTGGAGGCCGTGCCCGCCTGCGACGCGCCCCCGATGCAGCTCAATCAGATGGATCGACTGGCGCGCATGAGCCTGGACGCAGCGCAGCAGGCCATCAGACAGGCGCGGCTGGACACGGCGGGTCTCGACCGCGACCGTGCAGCGGTCTACTGGGGCACCGGCATGGGTGGCGCGGGAACGCTGGACGACGCCTATCAGCGCTTTCTGGCCATCCCGACACAGCGTGTGGAGCCCCTGACGGTGGTCAAGACCATGACCAATGCCCCGGCTGCACACATTGCGCTGCGCTACGGACTGCGCGGGCCGGTGCTGGTCGTGAGCAACGCCTGTGCATCTTCGGCACAGGCTCTGGGCGAGGCGCTTCGCCTGCTGCGCAGCGGTGCGGCCGAGGTCGCGATTGTGGGCGGTGCCGAGGCACTGATCGCACCAGGCATCGTGCGCGCCTGGCAGGCCATGGGCGTGCTCGCGCGCTACACCGAGACCCAGGCTGCGGCGGCCTGCCGCCCCTTTGATCAAGCGCGCTCGGGGCTCGTGCTCGGCGAGGGTGCCGCCACTTTCGTGCTCGAGACCGAGTCCCATGCGCTTCGTCGCGGCGCCCGACCACTGGCCGAACTCGCCGGCTACGGCTGCACCTGCGACGCCAGCCACCTCAGCAAACCGGACGCCGATGGTCAGGCCCGGGCCATGCGCCTGGCCCTGCGCGACGCCGGGCTGCAGGCACAGGACGTGGACTACATCAACGCGCATGGCACGGCAACCCCGGCAGGCGACCGGGTCGAGGCGCAATCCATCCGCGCCGTATTCGGTGATCGACCGCCGCCAACCTCATCCACCAAGGCACTGCACGGCCACCTGCTGGGCGGCGCAGGCGCCCTGGAGCTTGCGATCAGCGTGCAGGCAATGCAACGCAGTGTGCTGCCGCCTACTGCACACCTCGATGCGCAGGATCCGGACATCGACCTGGATTGCATTCCGCACCAAGCACGACGTCCCAGTGTCCCGGTGCATGCCGTCATGTCAAACTCGTTTGCATTTGGTGGGACCAATGCTGTACTCATCGCGCGCCGCGCAGACTGAAGGATGACCTCATGCGACTCCTCGTTGTGGAAGACGAACCCCTGCTGGCTTGCAGTCTCAAGCAGGGCTTTGAGCTGGCCGGCTTCACCGTCGATCATGCTGGCAGTGCCGAGATTGCCCAGGGCATTCTGGGCAGCGAGCCGCCCGACCTGGCCGTGGTCGACATCGGTCTGCCTCATGCCGACGGCATCTCGCTGATCCGGTGGATGCGCAAGCAGAACCTGCGCCTGCCCGTGCTCGTACTCACCGCGCGCGATGGTCTGCAGGACTGCGTGGACAGCCTGAATACCGGCGCCGACGACTACATGGTCAAGCCCTATCGCCTGCCGGAGGTGGTGGCGCGTGTTCGTGCGCTGATCCGGCGGGCACACAACCAGACGGATACCGTGCTCAGTCTCGGCCGTCTGCAGCTGAACAGCGCCACGCGCCAGGTGACGGTGGCCGGCGCTGAGGTCGACCTGGCGCCGCGTGAATGGTCACTGCTCGAAGTGTTGCTGCTGAACGCACCGAACGTCGTCTCCAAGAACAAGCTGCTGGCCGGTCTGGCGGGCTTCGACGGTGAACTCAATCCGAACGTGATCGAGGTCTATGTTTCCCGCCTGCGCACCAAGCTCGGCGATCAGGCCGGGGTGTCGATCCGCACTGTGCGCGGGCTTGGCTATCGTCTCGAAGAGTCGCTGGTTACCCACTGAGTGCGCTGCGCCGGGCCGCGTGCGGCGACTGCCTCCGACCGCATGACTGAACCGTGTCCCTGAGCAAACCCTCCGGCGGCCTGAAGCGCCGCCTGCTGCTGCTGACTCTCGTGCCCCTGGCCCTCCTGCTGGTGTTCAGCTCGCCGCTGGACTACCGCAATGCGGTCCAGCCCACCATGGCCGCTTTCGACCTGGCGCTGCTCAACAACGCGATCGCACTGTCCAGCGAAATCGAGACCGAGCGCGATGCGCTGACGGTGGACCTGCAGCCCGAGGCCGACAAGATGCTGCGCGCCGACAGTGACGATCTGGTCGCCTGGGCCGTCTATGACGGCAAAGGGGTACTGATCCGCGGCGACGCGGGTCTGAAACTGCGGCCGATCAACGATCTCGTGCGCGACGTCTATGACGACCAGCTCGGCAGCACCCCCGTGCGCGTGGCACGTGTCACTCTGTCCACCAAGCTCGGGCCGGCCCATGCGCTGGTGGCCGAGACCCTGAACAAGCGCCAGCGCGCACAGCGCAGCATCCTCACCGCGCTGCTGGCCCCGTCGGTGCTGCTCATGGCGCTGACCCTGGGCATCGTGATCTATGCCGTCAACACGGCGCTCAAGCCCCTGGCCGAGCTGCGTGCGGAGATTGAGCAGCGCGCGCCCCGCGACCTGCGACCCATCGCCGTGGAGCGACAGCTCGACGAAGTCAAGCCACTGGTGGAGTCACTCAACCGCCTGTTCGACCAGCAGCGCCAGGCGGACGCTGCGCAGCAGGCGTTCTTTGCCAATGCCGCGCACCAGCTGCGCACGCCTGTGGCTGGCCTGATGGCGCAGGTCGAGCTCGCGCAGATGCAGCCTGGTGCCATCGGCGAAGTTGAGCGCAGCCAGCGTCTGACGGACAGCCTGGACCAGCTCAAGCACCTGATCGACCAGATCCTCACGCTGGCGCGTGCCGACGTCCAGCTGGGCAGCAGTCATGTCATGACTCCCGTGGATGTGGAGCCATTGCTCGAGCAGTTGGGCAGCGGCTTTGTCGACCGCGCCGTGAAGCGCAACATCGATCTGGGCTTCGATCTCGCCCCGTGCCACGCCGTCGGTGTGGAGTGGCTGATCCGCGAGCAGGTCGCCAACCTGATCGACAACGCCCTGCGTTACACACCGCCGGGCGGACAGGTCACCGTCAGCTGCGGCACCCTGGGCCGCACACCCTGGATCTGCGTGGAGGACAGCGGCCCGGGCATTCCGGCGCAGGACCGCGAGCGCGTGTTCGAGCGCTTCTGGCGCGGCACCAGCAGCCGCGCGGCGGATGCGGACGCTTCAGGCGGTTCCGGCCTGGGCATGGCCATCGTCCGCGAGATCGCCGATCTGCATGAGGCGCAGCTTGAACTGGGTGCCGCGCGCAATCTTCCGCCCGGACTGATCGGACCGGGAACGCGGGTGACCATCAGCTTCCCCGCACCTTCGGCGATGAAGGGCTGAGGCTGAAGGCCGGACCCGCGGACGCCGCGCGGCGGCTGTCAGGTTTTCCTCAGGACTCGGGGCCTAAGGTGGCGCACTCCTGCAGCCCTCGGATCGGGCAGCGCCCACCTCTTTATCGCAAAGCGCTTGCCTGATGACAGACGCATCAACGCCCCGCCGCTCGACCGGCCTGCTCGGCCGGATCGGCCGCCGGCTGCCCTCGCGCCTGCGCCACCTCAGCCAGCAGATCGGCCCGGGTCTCATCACGGGTGCGGCCGATGACGATCCGTCCGGCCTGGCCACGTATTCGCAGGCCGGTGCGCAGTACGGCGCCGGCCTGCTCTGGACCATGGCGCTGACCACGCCGTTGATGATCGGCATCCAGATGGTCAGCGCCCGCATCGGCTGGCTGACAGGCGAAGGGCTGGCCAAGGCCATGTGCCGGGTCATGCCGCGCTGGCTGGCCGTGGTGCTGGTGGCCGCGCTGGTGCTGGCCAACACCCTGAACATTGCTGCGGACATTGCCGCCATGGGCGAGGCGCTTGCGCTGGTGGTGGGCGGCCGGGCCAACGGGTACTCGATCCTCTTCGCGCTGCTGTGCATCGTGCTGCCGATCCGCTTCTCCTACGAGGGCATGGTGCGCCTGCTGAAGTGGCTCACCTTGGCGCTTCTGGCCTACGTGGCGGTGGTGCTGATGCTTCACGTGAACTGGGAGCGCGTTCTTGTGCAGACGCTGATTCCGCAGCTGGGTCATGGCAGCGGCTACTGGCTGACCGTGGTGGCGGTTCTGGGCACCACGATCAGTCCGTATCTGTTCTTCTGGCAAGCGGCGCAGGAGGCCGAGGGCAGGCAACGCGCCGAAAGCCACGCGCTCGTGCACAGCGAGGTCGTCACACGCGAGCACCTCTACCGGATCAAGCTGGACACCAGCTTTGGCATGGTCTTTTCCAACCTGATTGCCTTCTGTGTGATGCTGGCCTGCGCCCTGACCCTGCATCAGCATGGCATCACGCAGATCGAGAGCACGCGCGATGCCGCCGAGGCGCTGCGGCCGATTGCCGGCGAGTTCGCCTTTCTGCTCTTTGCGCTTGGCGTCATCGGCACCGGGATGCTGGCCGTGCCCGTGCTGGCAGGCTCGGCTGCGTACGCGGTGGCCGACGTGCTCGAATGGCGCAGCGGTCTGGACCATGGCTTCAGCGAGGCCAAGGGCTTCTATGGCGTGCTGATCGCCGCCACCGCGGGAGGTGTGCTGCTCGACTTCACCGGCATCGATCCGATCAAGGCCCTGTTCTGGAGCGCAGTGGTCAATGGCGTGATCGCCGTGCCGATCATGGCCGTGATGATGTGGATCGGCGCACGCAGCGATGTGCTGGGCCGCTGGACACTCACGCGCCGGCACCGCGTGCTGGGCTGGGTGGCCACTGCGGCGATGGCCGCGGCGGTGCTCGGTATGCTGGGCACCGCGCTTGCAGGCTAGGACACCGTCCTGGCGCCGCGCCAACTCGCTTGAGGGAGCGCATCAATGAGCCATGGCAAACGCCTGATTTCGAGCGGTTCGGCCTTCGAGGCCATTGCCGGGTATTCGCGTGCAGTGGTGCAGGACGGCTGGGTGCATGTCTCGGGCACTACCGGCTTCGACTACACGCGCATGGAGATCCACAGCGATCTCATTGCACAGACCCACCAGTGCTTTGCCAACATCAGTGCCGCGCTCGAGCAGGCCGGCTGCACCCTGGACGATGTCGTGCGTGTGCGCTATCTGCTCACCGATGCGGCGGACTTCGACCGTGTGGCCCCCATATTCGGCGAGTACTTCGCGCGCGCGCGACCCGCAGCAACGGCCATGGTCGTCGGGCTGGTCGACCCGCGCATGCTCATCGAGATCGAGGTCACGGCGCGGCAGTCCTGAGGCAGCTTGCCGGTCAGCGCGTGGTCTCGATCACGCCGCAGCCGGGCCGAGGGCCGGCATTGCCGGTGGGCTGGGTCTTGAAGTCATCCGGGTCGCGGTGAATGATCACCGCGCGGCCGATCAGGCCGCGCGGGCTCACATCCAGGCTCACACCACGCAGCTCGACGCGAACATCGGCTGCTCCGTTGGCATCGGCCTTCAGCGCCGGCAGGTCGCCGGCATGCGCGTCCTCGGCACCATGCATGCCATGGCTCTTTCCGTTCGGGTTGAAGTGGCCTCGGCTCGCCATGCCCTCATTGGCGCAGTCACCGACTTCATGCACATGGAAGCCATGCACCGCGTTCGGCTTCAGGCCCGTGATCCGGCCCGACACATACACCACGCCCTCGGCCTGTCGAAACTCCAGCAGGCCGCCGGGGTTCATGCCTGCCGCCTGCGCAGCGCCCGTGGGCGCAAGCTGGACCCGCGCCAGCGGCGGACCATAGGTGCCCGGCGTCGTGCATGCAACCAGCAACAGGGGCAGGCACAGGGCAGGCCACAGTGCAGGCCACAGGGCCGGGGCAGAGCGGATCGGTTTCATGACACACCTCGTGGGGATGGGGATCTGCACAGACAGACAAGCCGATGCCCGAACGGTTCACGCCGGGTGTCGACAGGCGGGCAGCTCGGGCCATGCTTTAGCTGCATCAACCGGCCCCGGCCTGCGGGCGGCGCTGGTCTGGCGCAGACACCACATCGGGCCGCGCGGGATCATGCGCGCGCTGCGCCCGCCTAAGCTGCCGCATCCTGCCTGTCTCACGCCACCGCTGCCTGTCCGGTGCTCGCCATGAATCCAGCCTCCGCCGCCCCTGCCCCTGACCGCCCGCTGCTGGCCGTGCATGCAAAGCTGCTCGGCATGGCGGTGCTCTGGGGCGCCTCCTGGCCGGCCGGCAAGGTGCTGGCGCAATCCATGCCACCCCTGACGGGCGCCGCCTGGCGCTTCGCCTTTGCCGTGCTCATCCTCCTGGTCTGGATGGGCGTTGCGCGCGGCTGGCCTCGCCTGAGCGGCCGCCAGTGGGCCAGTCTGGCACTGGCCGGGGCGGTGGGCGTGTTCGGCTATGCGGTCTTCTTCATGCTCGGGCTGCAGCTGGTGCCAGCGTCACGCGCCGCGCTGGTGGTCACCACCAATCCGGTGTTCACCACACTGCTGGCGGTCTGGCTGTTCAAGGAGCACTTCAATGGGCGCATCGGCCTGGGCATGCTGATGGCCGTGCTGGGCGCGGCCACAGTCCTTACACGTGGCGCGCCCTGGGAGCTGTTTGCCGGGGCACTGGGCCGCGGCGAATGGCTGCTGCTGGGCTGCGTGGCCACCTGGACAGGCTACACACTCATCAGCCGCGGCCTGCTCAAGGGCATCGACACCCTGACCAGCACGGCGCTGGGCGCGGTGTTCGGCACGGCGTTGCTGATTGTGACTGCGCTGCTGCTTGACGGGCCGCCTGCACTCAGCGCGCCGACGCGCTGGGGCCCGACCGTCTGGCTCGCCATGGGCTTTCTTGCGGTGGGCGCCACCGTGCTGGCCTACGCCTGGTACTTCGACGGCGTCGCCCAGCTCGGTGCCGGCACGGCCGCGAGCTACATCAGCCTCGTGCCGGTCTTCGGCGTGAGTTCGAGCATTCTGCTGCTTGGCGAGCCTTTGGACACTTCGCTGCTGATCGGCGGTGCGCTGGCCGTAGCAGGCGTGGTCGTGATGAACCGGGCGAGGCGCTAGGG
>JAIXTA010000201.1 GCA_027484405.1 Burkholderiales bacterium | reverse complement strand
GTTTCACCACATCCCGGTTACGGCGGCCACCAAGGCCGAAGCCGAGGCGCGGCAGTACGAGATCATCGAGCGCGAGGGCGCCGACCTGGTGGTGCTGGCGCGCTACATGCAGATCCTGTCGCCCGAGTTCTGCGCGAGTCTGTCCGGCCGCGCCATCAACATCCACCACAGCTTTCTGCCCAGCTTCAAGGGCGCCCGGCCCTACGCCCAGGCCCATGCGCGCGGCGTGAAGATGATCGGCGCCACCGCCCACTACGTCACGGGCGATCTGGACGAAGGCCCGATCATCGAGCAGGATGTGGAGCGCGTGGACCACAGCCTCTCGCCCGAGGACCTGGCCGCCATCGGCCGGGACGTCGAATGCCGCGTGCTGGCCCGCGCCGTGCGCTGGCACACCGAACACCGCGTGCTGCTCAACGGGCAGCGCACGATCATCTTCCGCTGACAGGACACTCGACCATCATGAGTCGCCCGCCCGGCAACCTCTTCACCACCGCCCTGGACGTTGAAAACGCCTTCTACGAAGCGCTGGAGCGCAGCGACGTGGACGCCCTCATGGCCCTGTGGGCCGACGACGAGGAGATCGTCTGCATCCATCCCGGCGGCCCGCGCCTGGTGGGCTTCGAGGCCGTGCGCGCCGCCTGGCAGGAGGTGCTCTCCAATGGCAGCCTGAGCATCCATGTGGTGAGCCGCAGCGTCATGGCCAACCTGTCGAGTGCCGTGCACCACGTCATCGAGCAGGTGGAGGTGCAGGTACGCGGCGAGATCCAGCGCGTGAACGTCGCCGCCACCAACGTCTTCTTCAAGACCCCCACCGGCTGGAAGCTCGTCGCCCACCACGCGAGCCCGGCGGGCGAGGACGTGGACGAAGACGTGCAGCAGCGGCCGGCGAGCCGGGCCTTGCATTGAGGTGTGCGGCAGACAAACCTCTTTGCCACAGATGGCCACAGATGAACACAGATGGGATTGCGCCTGATCCGCCGCACGCGAGTATTGGTCTTGAGCGCCGGTGTCCGCCAATGATTCGTCGGGGGCGAAAGAGCGTTTCCCGTGGGCGGACCACAATCAAAACTGCGGTGATAGACAACTCACCACCATCCAGGTCTTGAACATCGGTGTCCATCTGTGGCCATCTGTGGCTCAAAGGTCTTTTCGCTTGTCCCAAGCGCGTTTCCAGCCAATTTGCCCTGAAGATCCGGGCGAAAATCTAGTTTGTCGCCCAACGGGGCTCGCGCTGGCAGGCGCTCGCTCTTCAGGCGGCGCCGGACATGTCCGGCGAAACCCCGCCTTCAGCTCCCAGAGCCAATCTTGATTTCCGCATGTCCCATCGCACCCAACCGCTGAACCGCCCGCTGCGTGTCGCCGACCCTGCCGCGCCCTGGTGGCTGCCGGGCGGGCATGCGCAGACCATCTGGCCGGCGCTGCTTTCGCCCGCGCCCACCCTGGGTCTGCGGCGCGAGCGCTGGGAGTGGAACGATGGCGACTTCATCGACGCCGATTGGGTGCAGCCCGAGCCGCGCGAGGCCTGGGCGCCGGTGCTGGTGATCTTTCACGGGCTGGAGGGGTCGTCCAAGAGCCACTACGCCCGCGCCATTGCCCGCGCCGCCACCCGCGCCGGACTGCGCGTGGTGATCGCGCACTTCCGCGGCTGCAGCGGCGAGCCCAACCGCCTGGCGCGCGCCTACCACTCGGGCGACGCCGACGAGATCGAGCGCGTGGCCCAGCGCCTGCACGCCAGCTACCCGGTGGCGAGCCTCTATGCCTGCGGCATCAGCCTGGGCGGCAGCGCCCTGGCCAACTACGTGGCCCTGCGGGGCGATGCCTGCCTGTTCAGCGCCGCCGTGGCCGCCTGCGCGCCGCTGGACCTGGCCGCCGGCGGCGCC
The DNA here is from genome assembly GCA_027484405.1 of Burkholderiales bacterium. Lineage (GTDB taxonomy): Bacteria > Pseudomonadota > Gammaproteobacteria > Burkholderiales > Burkholderiaceae_C > Piscinibacterium. Next base: position 8,441 of record JAIXTA010000201.1, on the reverse strand, counting down.
GCCATCAGCAAGGGCTTCTCCATGGTCTACACGCGCATGTTCCTGCGCACGCTCAAGACAAAGGCGCTGGACAAGCTGGCGCGCTTTCCCGGCCTGTTTGACGCCGCCAAGATGCGCGCCGCGCGCGACCTCTACGACTTCGACAACCTCTTCACCGCCCCGGTGCACGGCTACAAGAACACCGAGGACTACTGGGCCCGGGCCAGCGCCAAGCCGCACCTGCAGGGCGCAAGAGCCCCGCTGCTGCTGGTGAACCCGCTCAATGACCCCTTTGTGCCCGCGGCCAGCCTGCCCAAGCCGAATGAAGTCTCCCCCGCCGTGACCCTGCACTACCCCAGGCACGGCGGCCACGTGGGCTTTGCCACGGGCGGCGCACCCGGGCGGCTGGACTGGCTGCCGGCGATGGTGCTGGACTATCTGGGTGTGCGGTGAGTGCAGTACCCTTCAGTAATCAAGTTGGCCGAAAATGTAACTAATTTAATGGTCAAAAGCTCACTTTCCGCTTGTTGGATGGCCTTCTTGAGCATTTTTGCTCTTTGACTTTTTGAGTCCGAATCCGACTCATTTTCAACAGTATCGCCCCCGCCCCATGGACCCCATCGTCCTCGCCGCCATGAAGAAGTGGCCCAACGTGCCGCACTGCCACGGCTGGCTGCGGCTGGACGCGCTGGGCCGCTGGCGCATGGCGCGCTTTGAAGGCGAGTTTGATCAAGGAACCTCAGCCGGCGACATCGTCCGCCACCAGGGTCTCGCCGACTTCATCGCCCGCAACTACCAGCCCAACGAGCGCGGCGAGTGGTACTTCCAGAACGGCCCGCAGCGTGTGTACGTCAGCCTCGAATACACGCCGCAGGTGCTGCGCCTGGCAGACGGCGAAGGCCTCGCGCTCATCACCCACGGCGGCTTGAAGGTGCAGCGCGATTGGCCCCAGGCCCTGCGGCAAAGCACCGGCGGCTGGGTGGACGAAGAAGGCAACGTGCTCATCGACACCGAACACGGCCCGGGCGTGATCGACGCACGCGACCTGACGGCGTTTGCCGCGCGCATTGAGGCCGCCGGGCTGCTGGATGCGCTGCAGCCGATCCAACGCGCCGAGGTGCCGGCGCGGTTTGGGTTTGCGGCGGTGCCGGTGAAGGCTGCGGGCTGAGGCGGCTTCCCGCTAACCCGGGGTTTCGCGGAGCACTGCTGCGCGCCGGGTGAAGGTGAAGCCGGTGAAGGCCAAGCACAGCTTGGCCCCGGCGCAACGACGATCGCTTGCAAGCGATCGGCTACACAAGGGCTTGCAAGCCTTCACCCCGTTGCGGATCAAACAAGCCTTTCCGCTGGTCTGGTGCGGTTCTTCAGGCGGTTTGCCTTGAAGACGCGCTTGCGGAGCCGATCTTCAAAGCCGCTGCTCAGCAGCACAAGCACTGATGCGGCTCTTCAGGGCAGAGTGGCTGCCAAGCCGCATGGGACAAGCGCGATGCTCACTGCGAAGTCTCACTCGGTCGGCGAGCCGACTCAAAAACCACGGAACAGCGGGCCAAACGGCTCACGGCATCTGCCAGCACGACACACTGGCGGGCCGCTGGAGCGCGGCGCAAGCACAAAGCCCAAGGGCTTGATCACTCAGGTCATTCCGGTGGCGGGGTTTGGTAATAGCGCACGTTGGGTTGCTGCTCCGGGCGCAGGCCGATGTACGCGCCGTAGCTGCACGCCGTTTGCAGCACGGTGCATGCCTGGCCCACCTTTTTGCTGCATTCCTCCACCGCTGAACGTGATGCTTCCGAGTGCGAAAACCCCCACAGCACGTAGCGAAAGTCTGCCGGCCCTGCAGCCACGGCCATGCAGGTGTTGTGGGTACGCATCCGCACCTCGCAGCGGTCGCCGCCTGCTGCGCGGCAGCGCTCGATCGCCAGTGCATCCGCCTGCTCCTGGGTCGTCGCGCCGGCCGCGAGGCCATGCGCCGGGCCGGAGGCGTCGAGCGCCGCGGCGGCGAAGCGGTTCTCAAAGGTCTCAAAGCGGCGCCGCTGAACCCGTACGTCGTCCGCATCGGGGTGCGTCGCATCGCGCGCATTGGCGTTGGGCAGGCAGTGTGCCTGCTGCCAAGCGCCGGGCTTGTCACTGATGCGGAGCAGCACCGGCATGCGCCCCGCGCTGCAATGGTGAACGCTGGGCACAGTGGCTGCCGCGGCCCCGGGGGTCTGCTCGTTGCCGTACACGGCACCCGGCTGGCGCCTGAGCGCGCGCCCCGCACTGGCCACGCGTTCGCACACGGTTCGCACCAGTTCGCAGGGGCGGCCCTGGGTTCCTTTGCCGGCTTCGCCACCCTGCTTTGTGCATGCAGTCATGAGCCCCGCTTCGAGCTCACCCCGATCGCGGTCACCCAGGCGGGCGTCATCCCAGCTGGAGCCCCAGATCAACCAGCCGTCGGGGGCTTTTGCCAATGCAATGCAGCCGTTTCGGGTACCGGCGTTGATTTCGCAGGCTTTGCCCCCGGCTGCGCGGCACGCTTGCAGGGCTTGCGCATCGGCCGCGGCTTGGCGCGCATGCCCCGAGGCCAGGCCATACACACCCGGCTCAGTGCTGGTAGCCAGGGCGTTGTAGGTCACGCTCAGCCACTCCCAGGTGGGTGGCGCAGGCGGGGCCACCCGCGCGGGGGCAGCGCCAGCGCCGGGCTGCTGCACCCAGCGGCAGATCGGAATGGGCGCCACCCCGTTGCTGCCTGGCCAGGTACCAATTCGCACCTCGCCGGGGCTGCCGGTACAGGGATGGTCGGCCTGCACCCCCAGAGGCAGCCCGCCTGCGGCGCAGGCCAGCGCAATGATCGCCACCCGCGCGATCGACAGGCGACTCAGGGCCCTCCACGCACGCTTCAACTTCAATTCCTTCATCAACATCCCTTGCAAATGAATATGCATGCACCGCGCATCGCGGGGCGACACGGCGCACGTTGCTGCAGCCGCGCCGCCGCAATGCAGCAGACCGAGACGCAGGACAGTCGGATGCACACGGCTGAACCGCAGCCTGACCGCGACCGACAACGGTCTGCTTCATCAATCTGCGGGCGACATCGAAGCGCCCGGCGCGTCGAATCCTACCGAGCACTACAGCGGGATTTCGATCCCCCGGAGATGGCACCTCAGCGCCGAATCGTCGCGCGAATCACCGGGGTGTGATGCGCCGCATGCCCCATTGGGCAGTTGGGCGATGCGCCGCCGCCGGCAGTGAAGGCTCAGCATGCAGATCGGGGGCGTCTCAAGAGCACTGACCCCAATTCCGCTTGCTCGCACATGGGCAAACGGCAATCCATGACCCCAGTTTCTTTTCTCGGGCGTGGCAAGTAGCCCGCTGCATGGGCCTGCACCGCACAGACGACCCTCGCCGAGAAAATTCGTCAATGGGCGAACACAATGCGGCAATGCCTCTTTTCATTTGGCATGGGCACAAATGCCTATGCAGAGCGATTCCGACACGTGCTGCGACCTAGGTGACTTGAAATGCGCTCGCCGCGGCGGGCTGCAATCACGTGGCATGCGGTTTGCACAAGTCGCTGCGCTGGCAGGTTGGTGCATTCATCCATCTGCCAGACAAACACTAGCGGCCTTGAAAAAAGTGATCAGCGCAGTTCGACACATGAGTACAGCGGTGCGTCGCGGTACCAGTTTGCACATGATTGGCAAATTTGGCGGTGGCTCGTCGGCAGATGCTCCGCCATCGCGTGCTGGCGCATTGCGCTACTTGAACCAGGCTAACCAATTGACGCGTCCGGCCGACGTCTACCGGCGCATGAGCGTGGATTCCCGCTCGCGCCTGGATACGCGGGTCAAGCTCAGGCACAAGATGCTCAGCGCAACGCGCGACACGGTGGTCCATGGCGATCTCTGGATACCGGTACACGCAGACGCCTCCCATTTCAGGGGTCGGAATGCCAGATCACGTGAAGACTGTTGGAGTTGAGATGCCGAAGTACCTCGTGGGAGTCATCATGCCAAGCTTCCTCCTCCACCTGTATCGCGGCGCCGTCCTTGGAGTTCTGATCGCAGGTGTTCTGGCGCTCAGCGCCTGTGGCGGTGGCAAGGGAAGCGCGGTGGCCGGGGCTCCAAGCGATGCTTCAAGCGGCCCTGCTGCACCGCTCTCGGATCGCCCTGCCACCCGTGCCGATGCCGTTCGCTTTTTGCGTCAGGCAACCTTTGGCCCTGGGTCGGACGCTGAAATCGATCGCTTGATGAACATCGGCTACGAAAGGTGGTTCGAAGAGCAGTTTGCCAAACCGAAGTTCAACCATCTGGATTGGGCCGCGAGCCAGGCGTCCATTCCCAAGGGCACCGACATGGTTGCGACGGCGTTCTGGACTTCTGCAACACACAGCGAGGACCAGCTGCGCATGCGCTTGGTCTGGGCCCTGTCCCAGATCTACGTCATGGCGAGCGACAAAGGCGGGTTGATGAAGACCTACTACTGGGATCTTCTCGCCGAACAGGCCTTCTCGACGCATCGCTCGTTGCTCGATCGCCTGACGTTCAACGAAATGATGGGCCGAAATCTATCGTTCTGGTTCAACGCGGGAAAGGACGGAGACAAGGATCTTGTCCCCGACCAGAACTATGCGCGCGAGATCATGCAACTGTTCTCAATCGGTCTGTGGGAGCTCAACCTCGACGGGACCAGAAAGCTGGTCAACGGCAAGCCTGTACCGACCTACACACAGGACGACATTGTTGGCTTGAGCCGCGTATTCACGGGGATCGTCAACTACAACATCAACGGCGCCAAGCCACCCTCGACGAAGAACTACTTTGGATACGGCCCTGACGCATACACCGCAATTGTTCCGGGCACGGTGTGGGCAGGCCCACATTCAAAGCAGGAGAAGAAGTTCCTTGGGGTAACGATTCCCGCCACAAAGAATTGGTTCGATGTGACGGACGAGACAACCCGTGCCGACATCAAGCTCGCACTTGACACCATCGCGGCGCATCCGAACGTCGCCCCATTCATCAGCCATCAGCTGATCCAGCGGTTCGTGACGTCGAACCCCAGCCCGGCATACGTCGAGCGTGTCGCGAAAGTCTTCAACAACAATGGCCAGTCCGTTCGGGGCGATTTCAAGGCGGTGGTCAAGGCGATTCTGATGGATCCCGAGGCGCGCGACGCCACTAAGGCCAAAGAACCAGCTTTCGGGAAGGTACGAGAACCTGTGCTGCTGGCGACCCAGATGTTCAAGATCCTGGATACCAAAGCGCCTGGCAACGGCGGCGTGTGGATGTTCTCCAGCTGGAACCTGGGCTGTCTCGCGAGTTATGGCACCGCCAATACAACCGGCTCGCAGGACCCCATGCAATCCCCGACGGTATTCAACTTCTACCGGCCCGGTTTCGCGCCGCCGGGCTCGGAAATCGCCAAGGCAGGGCTAGTCGCTCCTGAATTCCAGATTCTGGACACCCAGTCCGTGACTCGTTGGAGTGCCTTCGTTTACGACACGCTCCGCTTTGGTGGCGTTGGCGTACCCGAAGAGGTCGGGCCGACCGATGCAACCTGCCTGAGACCGTACAGCAAGTACAACCTTGCGACGCTGACGGAACGTGCAAAGGACCCGAAGAAGCTTGTAGATCATCTCGCGTTACTGCTTACGGCCGACTCCATGAGCCCCGCTCGGCGCACCTTGATTGTCGACACCGTAAAGAAGGCAAATGGCGCGACGGCTGCCGATACCTTGGAGCTCGAGCGGTGGAACGTGCCATTCACGAGAACCGCGAATCCGCCGACGGAGGATGACATTCTCAAGAGTCGCGTGCGTGTCGCCATCGGCCTGATGATGACGATGCCAGAAGTCATCGTTCAGCAATAACGCAGGGAGACTTGAGCATGGCTACCGATGGAAAGCACTCTAGGCGCGCGTTCTTGCAGACGGCTGCCGGCTTTGGCGCGCTTGGCGCAGGGGGCGGGCTCGCTATGCAGCTCGCGGCGATGGCCGCTGCGTCGAGCGCACGAGCCGCCACGGACGACTACAAGGCCATCGTCTGTATATACCTCGGCGGTGGCGTCGACAACTTTCACACTCTGGTTCCGACAGACAGCGCCAGCGTCGCCGAACTGCAGAAAGCCCGGGCAGATCTGCTATTGCCCGCTGCCTCCCTTCTCCCCATTTCGACTGGATCGAGCAGCGGACGTACGGCAGCGTTGCACCCGATGCTCGTAAACATCCAGGCGCTGTACAACGCGGGCCGCATCGGCATCGTGCCGAACGTCGGGCCTCTCGAAGAAAGGGTGACACGCGAACAATTGGCGAACTTCTCCAAGCGCGCACCAATGGGCGCGTTTTCTCACAACGATGGCACCTCGGTTTGGCACACCCTCGGGCTTGAAGGTGCGCGCTACGGTTGGGGCGGGCGCATGATGGATCTGCTGACCGGGGGCAAGAATGTTGCCTTCACCAGTATCTCTACAGGCTTGTACAACCCATTTGGCTCTGGCCAGACCACTGAGCAGTTTCGAATCTATCCAGATGGAATCGTCGAGAACTTCGCGGGTGCGCGTGCCAACCAAACAGCGTTTCTTGGTGCTCCAGGCGGTAGCGCCGCGGTACAGCGGATTCAGACGGAAAACGTTTCAGACAATCTCCTGATGAAGCAGTACGTCGCCCTCTCCAAACGGACATTTGAAGGGGTCACGCAGATTCAAGCGGCCCTGGACGAGGTCAGGAATGATCTGCCCATCGTGCCAAGGCCACGGCCCGACGACGGGAGCCTTAGCTACAAATACAACCCCCTGATCACGCAGACGCGTGTCGTCGCACGCATGCTCAAGCAGCGTGGAAAGCTTGGCGTCACACGGCAGATCTTCTATCTGGATCTGGGCGGCTTCGACCTGCACGGTGGCTTGAAGCTTGGGATGAACGGGCTGTTGTCGCAGTTTGATGCGGCTATGGGGTATCTGGACGATGCCCTGGGCCAGCTCGGAATGCGCGACCGCGTGCTGGTGTTCACGACATCAGAGTTCGGTCGCACCATGGCATCAAACGGCGACGGAACCGATCATGGCTGGGGCGGCGTGCAGTTCTTCATGGGTGGAGGTATCGCTGGCGGCAAGCTCTACGGTGAACTGCCTATCCTCAGTGCAAATAGCCCGAATCTGACAGCGGTCAGCCCCAGTCTGATCCCCGACTACGCGATTGAGCAATCAGCAGCTGCGATCGCTAAGTGGTTTGGCGTGTCTGAAACCGATCTGACGACCGTTCTGCCGAATCGCGGTCGGTTCGGCGCACCGATTCAACTCACCTAGCGCGCTCCGTGAGGCGTTCGGAAGGCCAATCGCTTGATTATCGCGAGGACCGTGTCCACCGGCTTGGGCCAAGACGATGGACATAGCGATTCGGCTGATCGTCGCGAAATCGGCGTGGGCCTTACCTCGTGCCACCAGCCAGCTGACGCGCGACACCAACAAGCCGAACGCGCGTGCAATGGCGCTCAGGCTAAGCCCGTGGCTCACGCAGAGGGCCAGGGCGTCATCCCGGTGGTTGCACTGAGATCGAATCGCAGCAATCGATGCGGCGAGCAGCGTGCGCTGCTCGCACGGACTCTACGCTTCCTCCCGTGTCGCCGGAAGCAGCTTGGGCTCTGAATGCGCTCGATGAAGGTCGCATTGACGAGAAAGACCTGGCCGCGCCGCCCCTCGCCCCACAGCGCTTGACCCACACCCTGCCCCACAAACTGGGCAGACCGGCGCCCTGATGGGCCGAGCCACTGGGGGCCAGCGGGCTGGTGGGAGGCTGAATCGCGCTGGGTTTCGGGCCTCAGCTGCGCGACGAACCACCGCGCTCGCGCTTGCGCACCACCGCCTTGCGCGGCGGGCGCACGTAGGTGGAGCGGCCGATCAGGGAGTTCACCGGGCAGACCTCGAAGACACCCGTGCCCAGGAGAAACAGCCCGATCCAGCCCCAGGGTTCGATCACGCCGAGCAGCGCGGCCAACGCCAGGCCGGCACCCACGGTCATCCGGATCATCCGGTCTGCCCCACCCACATTGCCATCCATCCGCACAGCCGTTCCTTCGTCGATACATCACAGACAGGAAACGGGGTCTGGCAGCCGGGTGCAGCAATGCGCCGCTCGCGCAGCTTACGCGGGATGCATCCCGTGCGGGGGCTTTCCGTAGGCACATGGCGGGTGGACTCGCTGGTGTGTGCGACGGGGGCCGCACTCCGGCAACGTGTGCCCGGGGTGAATGAAGCAGACCCAGCATTCATGCGACTCTTCAGGCCAAAGTGGCTGGAAAGCCGCATGGGACAAGCGAGAAGGTGCAGGGGCCTGCTCGGGTAGGTATTTGCGCACAATGCGCCGGTTTGCACGCATGGCACCGGTTGGTGCACGTGCTTCAGCCAGACCGAGCCGTGCGCTGCGTTCACCGGCGCGGGCGTGTCGCGGCCGTATTTCGGCGCTGTGCGCGGCCTGCTGTGCCCGT
>JAIXTA010000176.1 GCA_027484405.1 Burkholderiales bacterium | reverse complement strand
CCCTCCACGCCGCGCTTGCCGAAGCCGCCGGGCACGAGGATGGCGTCAAGGTGCTTCAGCCCGCCCGTGCCACCGGCCTCGATCTCCTCGGAATCGAGGTATTCGATCTTGACCCGGGTTTGGGTGTGGATGCCGGCGTGGATGAGGGCCTCGGTCAGGCTCTTGTAGCTCTCGGTCAGGTCCACGTACTTGCCGACCATGCCGATCTTGATCTCGTGCTGCGGATGTTCCAGCGTGTAGACCAGCTTGTTCCACACCGACAGATCGGCAGGCTTGGCCTGCAGGTTGAGCTTGGCGAGAATCTGGTCATCCACATGCTGGGCGTGCAGCATGGCCGGCACCTTGTAGATGCTGTCGGCATCCCAGACCGAGATCACGCCGTCCAGCGGCACGTTGGAAAACAGCGAGATCTTGGCGCGCTCGTCGTCCGGAATCGGACGGTCGGCGCGGCAGAGCAGCACGTCGGCCTGCATGCCGATCTCGCGCAACTTCTGCACGCTGTGCTGCGTGGGCTTGGTCTTGAGTTCACCGGCGCTGGCCACGTAGGGCACCAGGGTCAGGTGCACGAAGCAGGCGCCGTCGCGACCGCGCTTGAGCGCCATCTGACGGGCGGCCTCCAGAAAGGGCAGCGATTCGATGTCGCCCACCGTGCCGCCAATCTCGACGATTGCCACGTCGGTTGCGTCGCCCCAATGAGCTTGCGCGCCGCGCTCCACGAAGGCCTGGATCTCGTTGGTGATGTGCGGAATCACCTGCACGGTCTTGCCGAGATACTCGCCGCGCCGTTCCTTGCGGATGACGGACTCGTAGATCTGGCCGGTCGTGAAGTTGTTGACCTTGCGCATCTTGGCGGAGATGAACCGCTCGTAATGGCCCAGGTCGAGGTCGGTCTCGGCCCCGTCCTCGGTCACGAACACTTCACCGTGCTGGAACGGTGACATCGTGCCGGGATCGACGTTGATGTAGGGGTCGAGCTTGAGGAGGGTGACTTTGAGGCCGCGGCTTTCGAGAAGCGCAGCAATTGAGGCTGCGGCGATGCCCTTGCCTAGGCTGGACACCACGCCACCGGTAACGAAGACGAATTTGGTCATAGAAGTCGCCGGGAAATTCAGATTATAGGGGCGTCAACTTCCACCGTGCCCCCCGGCAATGTCCGGACGTTCTGACCTACACCCCAGTAACGAACTGTAAGGCGGGTTGCGGAAGCCGAATGTGTGTTGCGTGCGCCTCAACTCACCGCCCCGGCCAGGCCTATGCGTTGCTAGTGTTCAGTCTGGACTGAACCCCGTCCGCACGCCTTTGCGCTGCGGGACTTTCCGACGGACAAGACCGGATGCCTTCTCGAACTCTTCGCAGCGCCGCGCTGGGCCTGTCAATTGCCGTGGCCCTCGCTGCCTGTGGCGGTGGCGGCACGACCAATTCGCCACCGGCAAGCTCCCCTTCGCCAACACCCGCGCCGACGCCCGGTCCAGCGCCCGCTCCAGGTCCGGCCCCTGCACCGACGCCTGCTCCGGCGCCACCGCCAGCGGCACTTCCCACCGCTTTTGAGGCCTCCCGATTCCTGCAGCAGCTGAGCTTCGGGCCCAATGAGGCAGAGATTGCTGTGGTGCGAAGCAAGGGCTTCCGGCAGTACCTGCTCGACCAGTTCAGTGCCCCGGCCTCCGCGTATGCCAGCGGCGGCACCGACGAAATCAACACCACCATGGAGAAGGACTTCTGCAACGCGAAGTTCCCCCAAGGAGGTACCCCGCGCGACAACTGCTGGCGCGACTGGTACAGCTCCGAGCCACTGAAGTGGGACTTCTTCCGTCAAGCCGTCGAGAACCCCGATCAGCTGCGACAGCGCATGGCCCACGCCCTGTCGCAGATGGTGGTGGTGTCAGACCGGGAAACCGAAGGCACCTATGGCATGCGCGAGTACTACCAGATGCTGCGCGCCAACGCCTTCGGCAACTACCGCACGATCCTGCGCGAGGTCACGCTGTCGCCGCTGATGGGCGACTACCTCGACATGGTGAACAACGAGGCCGCCGCGCCCAACGAGAACTACGCACGCGAACTGCTGCAGCTGTTCAGCATCGGCGTCTGCGAGCTCAACCTCGACGGCACGCTCAAGGGCGGCAGCTGCACCGCTACCTACGACAACACGACGGTACGCAACTATGCCTATGCACTCACCGGCTGGACCTATCCGGCCGGGGGAAAGAACCCGTGGTGCAACAACGGGGTCTGCGGTGGCTGGCAGAACAATGCCTACTACAAGGGCCGCATGGTGCCGGTAGCGGCGCAGCATGACCAGACGGTCCGAGCGCTGCTCTCGGGCGTCAGCGTTCCGGCCAACCGGACGCCGGACCAGGCTCTGAATCTGGTGCTGGACAGCGTCATGAACCACCCCAACACGGCGCCCTTTGTCAGCAAGCAGCTGATCCAGTTCTTTGTCACAAGCAATCCCTCCCCTGCCTACGTCAGCCGCGTCGCCACCGCATTCAACAACGGCAGCTTCGACGGCATCACGGGCGGCACGGGCAAGGGCGACCTGCGCGCAGTGATCGCCGCCATCCTGCTCGATCCGGAGGCGCGCGACATGAGCAAGGTGGCGGATGCGAGCTTCGGCAAGCTGCGCGAGCCGATTCTCTACATGACCGGCGCCCTGCGCGCCTTCGGTGGCATGACCGACGGCGTGCCGCTCGGGCGCTGGTGGTTTGGCGACGCGATGGGCCAGCCCGTGTTTTCCTCACCCTCGGTCTTCAACTACTACCCGCCGGACTATCCCCTGCCAGGCAGCGCAGCGCTAGTTGCGCCGCAGTTCGGCATTGCAGGCGCCAGCACCGTGATGGGTCGCAGCAACTTCGCAAATTCGCTGTTCATGTGGTGGTACAACAAGGGTGGGACCTACTCGCCGGACGCCACGGTCTTCAACGGTCGCGGAACGCGCGTTGACTACAGCGCCTTCGAGGCGGATGCGGTCGACGCTGGCAAGCTGGTGGACCGACTCAACCTGCTGCTGCTCAACGGCCGACTGAGCGCGCAGGAACGCGCCCTGGTGGTCACGGCCGTCGAGACCTGGACACCCAATGAAGACAGCTGGCTGACCCGGACCGACATCGCGAGCAATTACCGACGCGAGCGCATCAAACAGGCGGCCTACATCCTGCTGTCCTCCCCCCAGTACCAAGTGCAGCGCTGAGAGGCCGAGCATGACGTTTTCAACACTCTCCCGGCGCGACATGCTGCGCGCGATGGCCAGCGCAACGACCTACACCGCGCTGGGCGGCGGTCTCACAATGGCTACGCTGAATGATGCACAGGCCCAGACCGCCGACTACAAGGCGCTGGTCTGCGTTTTTCTGTTTGGCGGCAACGACGGCTTCAACACTGTCGTACCGATCGACACGCGGTACACGACCTACGCGCAACGCCGGGGCTACATGGCGCTGCCGCAGGCGAGCCTGCTGCAGATCGATGCGGCGTACGGGCTGCATCCCGCCATGGCCCCGCTGCAGCGCGCCTACACCGAAGGCTGGATGGCCGGCCTGCTGAACGTGGGGCCGCTGGCGCGGCCGTTCCGGGACAAGGCCGATTTTCTGGCGGTCCGCAACAGCCCGGATCCCAAGGTCGTCCCGCAGGGGCTGTTCTCGCACAGCGATCAGCAGAACGTCTGGGAACTGGGCGACACCAATGTGTTCCAGACCACCACGGGCTGGGGCGGCCGCCTCGTGGATGCCGCAGCGCTGAATGTGCTGTATTCCTTCGGCGGCAGCGCCCGCTTTACGGTCTCTGCCCGATCCAGCACGCTTGCCATGCCCGGCCCCGGCGCCACCTTCGGCCTTGAGGGCATTGGCGACGACAGCTGGGCGCGTGCGCGCCGCACGGCACTCGAAACCCTGAGCAACGCCAGCTCACCCAATGCGCTGCACAACGCCTACGCAACCATCCAGCGGCAGGCGCTGACCACCAGCACTGTACTCAATCCGATCATCCGCCAGCGCCCGACAGATACTGGCGCAGACCCGGACAATCCGGATATCAGTGCGGCCTTCGGCAACCTGGCCCGCAACACGGTCTATGCCGGCTCGCTGTCACAGCAGCTCTACCAGGTGGCCAAACTCATCAAGAACCGCTCGCGCCTGGGCGGCAACCGTCACGTGTTCTTCGTTTCCCTGGGGGGGTTTGATACACATGAAGGCCAGATCTCTTCCGGCGACTCCACCGCAGGTGCACATGCCGGCCTCCTCGGCCAGGTGGCGACGGCATTGGCCTCGTTTCACAAATCGATGAGTGATCTCGGCGTGATGAACAATGTCACGTCATTCACGATGAGCGACTTCGGCCGCACCTTCAAGCCCAACAACAGCCGAGGCACGGACCATGGCTACGGCAACATCAATCTGATCCTGGGTGGCAGCGTGAAGGGCGGCCAGATGTACGGCACCTACCCGGACACCACGCTGGGCGGTCCGGACGATGCGGGCAAGGACAGCTGGGAATGGCAGGGCCGCTGGATTCCGAAGGTGGGTGTGGACCAGTACGCCCACACCTTGATCAAGTGGTTCACCCCTACCGTGGACACCGCTGCGATCCTGCCCAACCTGGCCAACTTCAGCACGCGCGATCTGGGCTTCATGAAGCCCTGAAAACGAAGCTGCCAAACACAAAGCGCCGGCGTATGCCGGCGCTTTTTCCAGGGCCGCGCCCAGCTCAGTGCAGCGTGCAGCCCGTCAGCTTCTGCAGCTCCTCGCGCGTCACGCCCGGTGCGAGCTCGATCAGCTTCAGACCTGCATCGGTCACGTCCATCACCGCCAGGTCGGTGATGATGCGATCGACCACACCCACCCCGGTGAGCGGCAGATTGCACTTGGGGAGAATCTTCAAGTCGATGCTGCCGTCCTTCTTGCGCACCACGTGCTCCATGCGAAAAGAGGCGAATGCCCTCAAGGATGCCAACGTGTCCTTCGGTGACATGTACCTCTTCGAGAAGCATCTGTGTTTCGATTGGAAAGTTTTCGGCTTCCACAAGCAGCAGACGGTCGATCTGACGGACGTGGTTGCACTCCTCAAGTCGACCGAGCTGGCCAATACGGTCGAAGTGCAGTGCAAGGGCTACTCGCTCGAGCTGACGCTGCCCGAAAGTTGTGAGGAGACGTGGGTACAAATGGAGCAATGCCGCCGCCAGGCGACGGCCGCGGCGCTGCAGGCGGCCTCGGCCGAGCTGGGGCCGACGAAGGCGCAGGTGTACGAGGAGGTCGACAAGACCATCATGGACGCGCTCGAGCTGGGCAAATCCGGCGGCCACACGGCGCGGGAGAGCCCCCGAGCTTCGTCAGGTTCGTCACAGACCCATGGACTCTCGAT
>JAIXTA010000029.1 GCA_027484405.1 Burkholderiales bacterium | reverse complement strand
CTAATTGCCCGTGAGGCTTGACCCTATAATTCTGACAATCACAGCAACTTGGAATCTCAATGAATTCGGTTGCAATCCAAAGCGTTTTCCAGATTGGGCCTGCTTGAGTAATCAAGCAGGCTTACCAGTTAAGCCTGATGACCATAGCGCGGTGGTCCCACCCCTTCCCATCCCGAACAGGACCGTGAAACACCGTTGCGCCGATGATAGTGCGGATGCCCGTGTGAAAGTAGGACATCGTCAGGCTGTTATAAGTAAAAACCCCTGCAGAATTGCAGGGGTTTTTGCATTTCTGCGCTCGATAATTGCACCGTGACGGGACGCGCATCGTATGGTCCTGCTGGATCAGGGGCATTTGAATGACGCAGACATCTCGACTTGTCGGCATATTGGTCGGTGCGACCTGTGTGTTGACGGGAGGTTGTGCGCATCGGCCAGAGTCCAAGATTTCCGTCGTTTCGCTCGAGCAGATTCAACTGCCTGAACTTGATACCACCCAGTCCCTTCGCTGGGAAAACGCGCCCGTGTTGCCGGGCAAGCGCAAGACGGACTATCAGCCCGTGGGCTCGACCCCCGAACACAGCGCTGAGCCTCCAAGCATCCATGCGCGCAGCCAGGCGGCCGCATCCGCCCTCACACTGCGCCTGCAGCCACTCGCTGCGCCGAAGTCCATTCGGTGGTCGTGGAAGATCATTGAATCGCCTGAGGAGGCCGCGTCGCTGGATCCGACACGAGAGGATTCAGCTGCGCGCATCATTCTGATGTTCGCTGCGCCGTCCAGCGCAGCGCAGGATGCCTTGCCGCTGCGCGATCAACTGGCCATGGAAAAGGCGCGACTGCTCCTGCGCACCGAGCCGCCGTACGCCACCTTGATGTACCTGTGGTCGGCCGACAAGCCCGCCGAAGCGGTATTCGTCTCGCGCCACACGGGGCGCGTACGCGGTGTGGTCGTGGATGGCCCTGCATCCGCCGGTCGATGGCAGCACTTTGACCGGGACGTTCAAGCCGATTTCCAGCGCGCGTTTGGCGAGGTGCCCGGTCCACTGATCGGCGTGGCGATCATGACAGACAGCGACAACACCCGATCGCGCGCAGAGGCACGCTTTCGCGATCTGCATCTGCGCTGAACAACGTCCGGCACAGTCCGTGCTGCACAGCGTTGCCGCGAGCGGCATGACTGAACCATTACACTGCTTGGCTTACCCAAGGCTCCAGCCCTCTCATGCTTGCATTCATCGTACGCCGCCTTATCCAGGCGGTGATGGTCATGCTCTCAGTGGCATTGATCGCGTTTCTTCTGTTCCAGTACGTGGGCGACCCAGTCGCGTCCATGGTCGGTCAAGAGGCCACCCAGCAAGACCGTGAGCGGCTGCGTCAGGAGCTTGGCCTCGACAAGCCCGTTGTCCTGCAGTTCTTCAGCTTCGTCGGCAACGCGGTGCAAGGCGAATTCGGCATCAGCTACCGCCAGGGCCGGAAGGTGTCGACCCTGCTGCAGGAGCGCATGCCTGCGACGCTGGAGCTGGCGGGTGCTGCAGCGATCATCGCCCTGTGCGTCGGCATTCCGCTTGGCGTGTACACCGCGTTGCGCCGCAGAGGCTTGATCAGCCAGAGCCTGCTGGTGTTCTCGCTTCTGGGCGTCTCGCTGCCGACCTTCCTGATCGGCATTCTGCTGATTCTGGCCTTCTCGGTGACACCCTCGCTCATGACGGGCACGCCGTGGCTACCTGCCTTCGGGCGCGGAGAGGTCACCCAGATCGGATGGTGGAGCACCGGGCTCCTGTCGACCACCGGCTGGAAGCATCTCGTCCTGCCGGCAGTGACTCTGGCGCTGTTCCAGCTCACGCTCGTCATGCGACTCGTCCGGGCCGAAATGCTCGAGGTCCTGCGTACGGACTACATCAAGTTTGCGCGTGCCCGGGGCCTGTCCAACCGCGCCGTGCATTTTGGCCATGCATTGAAGAACACCCTGGTGCCGGTCATCACCATCACGGGCCTGCAGGTCGGCTCGATCATTGCCTTTGCGATCATCACCGAGACCGTGTTCCAGTGGCCGGGCATGGGCCTGCTCTTCATTCAGGCGGTGCAGTTTGCGGATATTCCGGTCATGGCGGCCTATCTCTGCCTGATTGCCCTGATCTTCGTCGTGATCAATCTGATCGTGGATCTGCTGTATTTCGCCGTCGACCCGCGCCTGCGCGTGGAGCGCGCATCGTCTGCGCACTAAGCGCACTGCGACGATCCGACTTGCATACGGACATACGCATTCCACGCGCCACCGCCTACGCTGGATAGAACCATGAGCTCAACGTCAGTCCTCGCCCAAGCCAAGCCCCAATCCTGGTGGGCACGCGCCTGGGATTCCGACCTTGCCTACAGCTTCCGGCACAGCCCTCTTGCCATGATGGCCGCGGCAGTCGCGCTGGTCCTGATCCTGGGTGCCGTGCTGGCGCCTTGGGTTGCGCCGCACAACCCTTTTGACCTCGCGACTGTCGATCTCAACGATGCACGCACGCCACCGGCCTGGACCGATGAGGGCAAGGCGAAGTTTCTGCTTGGTACCGACGATCAGGGGCGTGACCTGCTCTCCACCATCATGTATGGCTCGCGGATCTCGATCCTCGTCGGACTGGCCTCGGTCGCTCTCGCCATGTTTCTCGGCATCAGCCTTGGCCTGCTGGCGGGCTATGTCGGCGGCAAGGTGGATGCGCTCATCATGCGCGTGGCCGATGTGCAGCTGAGCTTTCCGGCCATCCTGATTGCCCTGCTGATCGACGGTGTGGCACGCGCCGCCCTGCCGAAGGGCTCGCACGAGACCCTGGCCTTTGGCGTGTTGATCGTTGCGATTGGTCTGTCCAACTGGGTGCAGTACGCGCGCACGGTGCGCGGCTCCACCCTCGTGGAAAAGAACAAGGAATACGTGCAGGCTGCCCGTGTGATCGGTGTGAACCCGCTGCGCATCATGTTCAAGCATGTGCTGCCCAATGTGATGGGCCCGGTGCTGGTGCTGGCCACGATCAACGTGGCCACAGCCATCCTGACGGAAGCCACGCTGTCATTCCTCGGCGTGGGCGTCCCGCCCACCTCACCGTCCCTGGGCTCGCTGATCCGCATCGGCAACGACCTGATCTTCTCCGGTGACTGGTGGATCGTGATCTTCCCGGGTCTCGCACTGATCCTGCTCGCGCTGTCCGTCAACCTGCTCGGTGACTGGCTGCGCGACGCGCTCAATCCCAAGCTTCAGTAAGGGCGGCGTCCAGACGCACAAGCCGCCACCTTGTCGTTCACCGTGAAAGGAGATCGCACCATGAAGCACTTCGCGAAACTCTCTGGCGCCGCTGTCACGCTGGCGCTGCTGGCGGCCTGCACCACAACGCAGTCGCAGTTGGAGGGCAAGCCCTTCACGCGCGTCGACCCGAAGCTGTACCCCGTGATCATCAGCAAGGTGGACGGCCAGTCCTACATCCAGCAGCCCGTGATGGTCGATCCCGGCAAGCGCGTGGTCACCGTCACCGCCAGCCCGGAGCGCTATGGCAGCCTGCCGGTGGATCGGACCTTTACTGTCGACGTCGGCCCCTGCGAAATCGTTCGCCTTGGCGCGCGCCGCGAAAACCCGCTGATGGAAGACTTCCAGCCGGTGGTCGTCGAGCGTGAGCCCAAGGCCGGCTGCACGGCCAAGAAAAGCTGAATCCAAGCCCGGCGCGGCGGGCGATGAGCCCGCTGCGCAGCCGAATATCTGACCTGTCCGAACCCGAGGAAGGCCCAAGCCCTTGAATCCGCCCAACGCCAACACCGCAGCGCTGCTTGAAGTGCGCAACCTGCGCGTGGAATTTCCCACGCGGCGCGGCACGCTCACGGCCATTGATGATGTGAGCTTCTCGATCTCTGCCGGCGAGGTGCTGGGCGTGGTGGGCGAGTCCGGTGCCGGCAAGTCCATCACCGGCGCGGCGATCATCGGCCTGCTCGAGCCCCCGGGGCGCGTGGCCGGCGGCCAGATCCTGCTCAACGGCAAGCGCATCGACAACCTGCCCTACGAACAGATGCGCCGCATCCGCGGCCGCGAGATCGGCGCGATCTTCCAGGACCCGCTCACCTCGCTGAACCCGCTCTACACCGTCGGCCGCCAGCTCACCGAGACCATCCAGACCCACCTGGACCTGAGTGCCGATGCCGCCCGCAAGCGCGCCATCGAGCTGCTGGCCGAGACCGGGATTCCGGCGCCGGATCGCCGCGTCGACCACTACCCGCACCAGTTCTCCGGCGGCATGCGCCAGCGCGTAGTCATCGCGCTTGCCCTGGCCGCGCAGCCCAAGCTGGTGATCGCCGACGAACCCACCACGGCACTCGACGTGAGCATCCAGGCGCAGATCATCAGCCTGATCAAGCGCCTGTGCCGCGAGCACGGCACCGCCGTCATGCTCGTCACGCACGACATGGGCGTGATCGCCGAGACCGCCGACCGCGTGGCCGTGATGTACGCCGGACGCGTGGCTGAGATCGGCCCGGTGGCCGACGTGATCCACAAGCCGCAGCATCCATACACCAAGGGTCTGATGGGCAGCATTCCGGTGCTGGGCGAGTCCACTGAGCGTCTGGCGCAGATCGACGGCGCCATGCCGCGCCTGAACGCCATTCCTGCGGGCTGCGCCTACAACCCGCGCTGCCCGCAGGTGTTTGCGCGCTGCAAGACCGAGCGCCCCGAGCTGCTGCAGGCCGGCGCCACCCAGGCCGCCTGCTGGTTGCATGCCGAGGCCCCGAAGGCGGCCGCCTGAGCCCGGGAAAAGAAACGTAGATCAAGCATTCATGCGGTTCTCCAGGCCAAATTGGCTGAAGAGCCGCATGGGACAAGCGGAAAGCCTCTTTGAACAGGGCTTTCAAGGTGCCTGAAGGCACCGCACTTTGGATTGAAGCCGCCCATGAGCGCAGTACTCAAAGAAGACGCCCAGCCCCAGGCAGACATCGTCCTGTCGGCCAAGAACATCGCCAAGGTGTTCGATGTGTCCGCCCCCTGGCTGAACCGTGTGATCGAGCGCAAGGGCCGCAGCCTGCTGCGTGCCGTGGACGGCGTGAGCTTCGACATCCGCCGCGGCGAGACACTCGCGCTGGTAGGTGAATCCGGCTGTGGCAAGAGCACCGTGGCGCGCCTGCTCGTGGGCCTGTACGACACCAGCCAGGGCTCGATCACCTTCGAAGGCCAGGACATCAGCGTCCTCAAGACGCCGGCGGGCCGCAAGCTGCGCCAGAAGATGCAGATGATCTTCCAGGACCCGTACGCGAGCCTGAATCCGCGCTGGCGCGTGCTGGACATCATCGCCGAGCCGATCCGCGAACATCAGCTGCTGCCCGAGTCACAGATTGCCGACCGCGTGGCCGAGCTGCTCAAGCACGTCGGCCTGAACCCGGCGGACGGCGTGAAGTACCCGCACCAGTTCTCCGGCGGCCAGCGCCAGCGCCTGTCGATCGCACGCGCCCTCGCCACCAAGGCCGAGTTCCTGGTGTGCGACGAACCCACCAGCGCGCTCGACGTCTCGGTGCAGGCCCAGGTGCTCAACCTCATGAAGGACCTGCAGCGCGCCGACGGCCTGACCTACCTGTTCATCAGCCACAACCTGCAGGTGGTGCACCATGTGGCCGACCGCGTGGGCGTGATGTACCTGGGCAAGCTGGTGGAGCTGGCGCCCAAGAGCGAGATCTTCGCCAACCCGCGCCACCCCTACACCCGCATGCTGCTGGACGCGATCCCGGACATCAAGATGACCGGCAAGGCCCGCACACCCGTGGCCGGCGAAGTGCCCAACCCGCTGAACCCGCCCTCCGGCTGCACCTTCCACCCGCGCTGCCCGCACGCCAACGAGCGCTGCAAGACCGAAGCGCCGCAAAGCAGCTTCTACGGCGCCAGCGTCGTCGCCTGCCATGCAGTGGAAGAGGGTCGGATCTAGGCGTTGCTACGCGCCGTGTTTTCGGTCGCCCGTCACGCAGACGCGCGAACCTCCGTGTTGCCCCGAGTGGAACGCACCAGACCGCAGCACTAACGTGGTGCGCTCTGGTGGGGAGTAAATCGAATGTGGGCGGAATGGAAGCAACATCTCTCGCGTGCACCTCGCGTCTTGCTGGCACTCGTGGCGATCGATCTCGTCTGGTTCACCCTCTGGCCCTTCGTTGATGAGCCAGCGCTCTGGTGGGCTCACCTGATCGTCTTGCCGATCGTGCTCGTGATTTGGGCCTATGTCATCAAAGGTGTGCAGTGGCTGACCCGGATGACGGCCATCCTCGCACTCGCGTGGTTCGGATTTGCAGTCGGCTACTACTCGGACGGCAAAGGACTCGCTGGCCTGGGCTGGGAACACGGGCCGCAAGCTGGATTCGCGCTGATCCTTGGTGTCTACCTGCTGATGTTCCGCATCCGGCCCAGCCGGGCGGAGTGGGGCAAGTTCCCGCTGGTTCCGATACGCGCCGCATCGGCAGCACCCACCCAGTCTTCAAGCGCCCCCGCACGCTGATGCGGGGTGCGAGCACGCACCCGCGGGGCGCAAAGACTGCGACCCGAAGCGAAATTCCTCGCGGGACGTTCCCGATGCGCTGAGCATGGAGGCTCTTCACAATGTCAAGGAGCTTCCCATGACCGCAGTCCTTCCCCATCTCCTGCCTGTCGGTGCCGGCCGCGCGCCTGAGGCACTGCCCGCGTCACGAATGACGCGGCGTGTGCTAGCGGGCGTGTTTGCCATCGCAGTGATCGCGCTGGCTCTAGTTGGTCCGATTCCCCAGCCGTCCGACTATCACGCTTTTGCCGATGTGCGTACCCTGCTGGGCGTGCCCTATGCAATGGACGTGCTGTCGAACCTGCCGTTTGTGCTGGTTGGCCTGTGGATGCTGCGCGCCGCGCGGCAGTGGCAGCAGAGCCATCATCCGGGTGCAGCGGCGCTGGCACTGGCCGGTCTCGGTTGTGCGCTGACCGGCCTGGGGTCGGCCTACTACCACCTCGAGCCCAATCACTGGGGGCTGTTGTGGGACCGGCTGCCGATCGGCGTGACCGCGGTCGGCTTGCTCGCGGTCTTGCTGGCCGAGCACGTCGATGCCCGCTGGGGCCGTGGGCTTCGGCTGGCTGCGCTGGCCATCGGCGCGCTGCTCAGCTCCATCTACTGGTACATGAGCATCGGCTGGGGCGCGCAGGATCTGCGGCCCTACCTGCTGGCGCAGTTTGCGCCCATGCTGGCCCTTGCGGTGCTGGCGCCGGGCATGCGCGGCGGGGTGCTGCATCGTGGCGCTTGGGGTCTGGCTGCACTGGGCTATGCGCTGGCCAAGGTCTGCGAGGTGCTGGATGACCGCATCTATGAACTCACGGGTGCGCTGATCTCCGGCCATACCCTCAAGCATCTCTGGGCGGCGCTGGCCTTGGCGCTGCTGGCGCATGCGGCGCGGCGCGGTCCGGCGCCTGCGAGTGCGCGGTAGTTCGGGCGGCGCGACCTATTCCGCGCTCAGGCGCATCGCGGCATTGCGCGCCGCGACGCCCAGGCGCCGCCGCCCAAGCAGCAAGCCCGCGTGATGCAGGCGCATGCAGACGGCCTGCAGCTCGTCCGGCCGGAAGGGCTTGCCAAGAAACTCATCCATGCCGGCTTGCCGGCATTTGCGCTGTTCCTCCGGCAGCACGAATGCAGTCGCACCAATCACCGGCAGGTGCGTGCGGCCCGTATCGCGCTCCCAGGTGCGCAGGCGCCGCGTCACCGTCAGCCCGTCGACATCCGGCAGTTGAACGTCCATCAGCACCAGGTCCAGGGTGTCGTGCTGGGTCTGCAGCGCGCTCCATGCCGCTTCGCCGGTGCCACGGGCTTCGATGTGCATGCCCAGGCCCGCAAGCTGCACCTGGGCCACCAGCCGATTGACCTCGTTGTCATCCACCAGCAGCACCCGCAGCCCGCTGAGCACAGGCTCGCCCGCGCCGGTGCCGTTGACGGCATGGCGCGGTGCAACGGCCAGGCCCGCCTGCAGAATGCGGGCGGTGAGTTGCGGCACGATGATCGGCCGGTCCAGCAGGGTCAGGCGCTCGGCGGGCAGCACTTCTGCAAGCGCGATGGGTTGGGTGTCTGTCAAGGACGCAATCACGATCCAGTGCAAGCCCGCATGACGCATCGCCAGATCAAGCAGGGACGTGGCGTGCACCGGACGCCGCAGGACGGCGGCGTCGATGATCACGCAGGCCCTGGGCAGCGCTTCGAGCCTGCGCTCCAGGGCATCGAGCTCATCGGATGACACATCCTGCATCTGGTCTGACAGGACGCCCAGCGACCCGGTACACGCCGCGACATCGCGTCCCGATCGATCAATCCAGAAGCAGGGCGGGGCAGCCTCCGGGGCCATGCCGGGCGATTCACGCCGTTCCGGATTGCGCAGAGGCAGGCTCACGACAAATCGCGTCCCCTGACCCAACGTGCTGGTCACCCCAATCTCTCCGCCCATCAGCTCGACCAGGCGCGCGCAGATCGACAATCCCAGGCCCGTGCCACCGAAGCGGCGCGTGATCGTGGCGTCCTCCTGCACAAAGGGCTGAAACAGCACCTTGAGTCGTTCCGGCGCAATGCCTGGCCCGGTGTCGACGACCTCGAAGTCGATCACTGGCTCGCCGCCCGCGCCATCGCGGCGGCTCACGCGCAGCATGACGCGACCGCTGCTGGTGAACTTCACGGCGTTGTCCAGCAGATTGGTCAGCACCTGACGCAAGCGCGTCGGGTCACCTTCCAGGGTGATGGCCATGTCGGCATCCATCTGAACCTGCAGCGCCACGCCCTTGCCGCTGGCCTTGATCTCGATCGGCCGAACCAGCGCATCCAGTTCTGCCGTCAGATCAAAGCGGATCGACTCGAGCGTGACCCGCTCGGCCTCGAGCTTGAAATAGGTCAGCAGATCGTTGACCAGCACGATCAATGTGCGCGCGGAGCTCTCGATCAGTTCGAGCTGGTGTCGCTGGCCGGCGGGCAGCGGGTTGCGCAGCAGCAGCTCGGTCAGGCCGACGATGCCATGGATCGGCGTGCGTATCTCATGGCTCATGCTTGCCAGCAGACGCGACTTGCTGGCATTCATCGCGTCGGCCTGCGCCAGCGCCGCGGCCAGCTGATCCTCGATGGCGCGCTTGTGCGTGATGTCCGAGACGGCGCCGAGCATGCGCACTGGTGTGCCCTGGGCATCACGTTCAACGACCCGGCCGCGGTCTTCCACCCAGAGCACCGTCCCGTCGCGCCGGATCATGCGGTGGGTGCTGGCATAGCTGCCCTCGGCGCTGGCCAGCGCCCGCGTCAGGCGTCCGCGCACCAGCGCCTTGTCGTCCGGATGCAGCAAGGCCTCATAGACGCCGAGGTCGCGTTCGGCATCGCTGGTCTCGAACCCGAAGATCTCGCACCAGCGGGCGTTGTTCTCGACCCGGCCGGTCGGGATATGCCAGTCCCACATGCCTTCGCCGGCAATGTCCAGGATGTCGGAAAGTCGCTGCTGCAGACGCTGGATCCGGTCCTGTTCCTTGAGCATGGCCGTGATGTCGCGTGCGATCACGAGCAGATGCGTAGCGCCAGTGGCGGTTCGGAAGGGATGCTTGACGGAGTAGAACTGCCGCGTCTGGCCGCTGGTTGCATCGTGCGCCGCCTCCGTGACGACAATGGTGCGTCCGGCCTGGCGTGCGTCCGCGCAGGACCGCCAATAGCTCGCGGTCTGCTCCGGCGTGGGAGAGAAGTCCGATGCACGCTTGCCCACCAGATCGGCTTCGTGTGTGCCGAAGAGGTCGGCCAGTGCCTTGTTGCCGATGACGAATCGGTTGTCTTCGTCCATCACCATGACCAGGTCTGGCGACTCGCGCAGAATGGCCTGCAGGACTTCATGTTCCCTTTGCCGGCGCACTTCGCTGGCTTGCAGGCGCAGTCGGACCTGCCTCGTGCTGCGCAGACTCAGCCAGGTCGCCAGGAGCACCAGCAGACCGGCCGCTGCCAGCATCATGCCGGCCTGCTGGGAACTCGCCATGGAGCCCTTCAGATCGGCTGCACTCGCAGCCACCAAGGTACGCTCGACGCCATCCAGCAAGGACTCGTAGTTGCCCGCGTCCTGCATCAGCCGGATATAGGCCTCTTCGGTCTGGCTGGACTGTCCGGAAGGATCCTTGCGCCACAGGGCAACGAAGGTGTCGGTCGCTTCCAGGAAGCGCGCCCGGGCTTGGATCACTGCGCGCAGCTTGTCCTGCGCCGCGCGGTCCTCGGGCTGAAGCTGTTCAAGCTGCGCAATCAGCGTCGAAATGCGCAGATGATTGGCGCTGCTCAGCGCGGCAAAGCGGGCCACCGCTTCCGGCCGGACGTCAAGATAGAGCTCCGACAGGGTGAGGTCGACGCGAGCCAGCCGAATCCATTCGCTGGCGATATCAGCAATCTGCCGTGTGCGCGCCTCCTGGTGCAGCGCCTGCCGTGCGTTGAAGATCACCGTCGTGCCGACACCGATCAGCAGCACGGCGAGACTGACCACCGCAATGCCCGCGAGTCGATATCGCCCGCCCCGCCCGGACGGCGCAATCCGCGTGCGAGCTCCGGTGCCCGCAGGGTCAGCCACCGTGTTGTCCTAGTTCTGTTCGTTTATTTGTCATAGACACAAACTAGTCGACTTTTGCCAGCCGTGACGTCTTTATTTGGCTCAGTCGCCCCTGGAATCGGTTGCTTCTTCCGATTTGTCTGGGACATTGCGCCAGATCAACAGGGAACGCGATGCGTTCTCAATTCGGTGAGTGTCTTGCGCGCCAAGCACTTGCGCCGATTTGCATCCAAGTTGCGTTTCAACTCCGCAGATCGTGCCCTAGGGAAACTCCTAGTCTGTCCAAGACCTGTTCAGGGTTGGCGCGCGTTCCGTGTCGGGATCTGCGGCCAGTGCAAGGAGTGGACATGAGAGTCAACCTGCCCGTTACCCAGTGCGAGCATGAGTTCCCCGAGGGAGAAACCCTGGTCTCGACGACCGATCTCGACAGCCGCATCACGTACTGCAATCCCACGTTCGTGAAAGTCAGTGGGTACACCAAGGACGAACTGATCGGCCAGCCGCACAACCTCGTCCGCCATCCGGACATGCCCAAAGAGGCCTTCCGAGACATGTGGAGCACGCTGCGCGCGGGCAAGCCCTGGTCGGCGCTGGTCAAGAACCGCCGCAAGGATGGCGACCACTACTGGGTCGTGGCCAATGCGACCCCTGTCATGCGTGATGGTCAGCCCGTGGGCTTCATGTCCGTACGGACCAAGCCCACGCGCGACCAGGTCAGGCAGGCCGAGCAGCTCTACGCCCGCATGCGCGAGGACGCCCGGGCCGGTGTGCAGAGCTTTCGCCTGCAGGAAGGGCGGGTCATTGCGCCGGGCCTGCGTGGCCGCTTGCACGAGGCCCTGCGGCTGAACCTCACTGGACGGTTGCTGCTGGGGCTCACCGCAATCAGCATCGTTCCGGTGCTGCTCTTTTCGGTGCTGCCGTTCTCAGGAGCAAGCCGCTGGGTGGCCGAACTGGTGGGCATTGCCATCACCCTGGCGATTGCAGGCATCTGGCTGCGTGGTGCGCTCACGCGGCCGCTGGCCCAGGCCATCCAGGTGGCCAACCGCATGGCTGCGGGCGACCTGACCCAGCGCGTCGACTTTCAGCGCGCCGATGAGGTGGGCAGCCTGTTTCGCTCGCTGAACCAGCTCAACGTCAATCTGCAGGCGATTGTCTCGGACGTGCGCAATGAGGTCGCACGGATCGATGCTGCAGCGCATGAGATAGCCAGTGGCAACGCGGATCTCGCAGTGCGTACGGAAACCCAGGCCAGCAGCATCGAGCAGGCCGCTGCATCCGTGGAGCAGTTCGCCGGCTCGGTGAAACAGAACGCCGACAGCGCAGGAAGTGTGAGCAACCTCGCGGGTCAGGCGGCCGAGGTTGCAAGCCGTGGCGCGCGCGCGGTCGGCGAAGTCGTGCAGACCATGCAGGACATCCAGGGCGCAAGCCGCCGCATCACCGACATCATCGGCACAATCGACAGCATTGCCTTCCAGACGAACATTCTTGCCCTGAATGCCGCGGTGGAAGCCGCGCGGGCGGGGGAACAGGGCCGCGGCTTTGCCGTGGTGGCCACCGAAGTGCGCACGCTGGCGCAGCGCAGCGCGCAGGCCGCACGCGAGATCAAGGCGCTGATAGAAGCGAGTGTGCAGAGTGTCGATACCGGCAGCACCCTGGTGCACGGCGCCGGCAAGACCATGGATGAGCTGCACGCCTCCGTGCAGCGCGTGCGCCTGCTGGTCGATGAGGTGACGACCGCATCGGCCGAGCAGGCCGCCGGCGTTGATCAAGTCAATCTCGGCATTGCCCAGCTGGAGATCACGACCCAGCAGAATTCCGCGCTGGTCGAGCAATCGGCGGCAGCGTCCGAGTCCTTGAAGCGCCAGGCTGAAGCGCTGCAGCAGCTGGTCGAGATCTTCCGTCTGCCACAGCGCATCGAGTCAGGCGGCGCTGCGGCGGCCTGAGCGTTCAGCGTGTATTGCGTTCGATCGCGAGCTGGCCGGCCTGGATCATGCGGCGCACTTCGGTGTCGCGGACCAAGCGGGCATCTCGCCGATCGGCACGGGCCAGGATGAAGCGGCTCTTGGCCGGGCTCGCCCACACGATGCGCCCGGTCGTGGCATGCCCGCCTTCTGTCACCATGCTCACGAGATCGGTGCGGGTCAGCCGTGCCACCGTCTGACCGAGATTGCTGTAGCTGCGTCGGTGGCTGCTGTGGCGCACCAGCACGGTGACTGAGGTCGCCTTGAGCATCTTGATGTGCCAGTCCTCGAGCTGGCGCATGAAGCGTTCGAGGCTTTCCATGCTGACACCTGCTGCTTTCAATCCGCTGCGCACCGAGCGCACCAGCTCTGGCAGCTCGCGCGTCAGCTCGCGCGCAAACCGGTCGTCACCGCGCAGCTGCACGCTCCAGATCAGGCGATCGAGCACCCGCAGGCTTTCAATCCACATGGCCGGGTCGGTGCTGCTGCGTAGATGCGCACGCGTCAGGAGCTCGCTCCACTGGGTGGTGAGCATGCGCGCCACAAAGTCCGGCATCTCGTAGCGCGTCAGGCGCTCGCCAATGGCCATGAAAGCCGCCTCGCGGGCCGCAGAGTCATCAGACTCCGCCTGCTCAGGCACCTGGCTGGGCGGTGCCTTGCTGGCCTGAGCCAGCAGAACGGCGGCACTGCGCAGCGCGCCGCGCAGCTGCTCCAATCGCTGCGTTTCACCGACGCGCCGGTTCATTCCCGTGGCGATGAGCTGTGCCACGGCCCGGCGGGCCGGGTGGTCGAAATCCGTGAAGAACGCCGGGTCGCGCAGCGCCACACGCAGCAAAGGCGCCTGCAGGTCTTCGAGCGCGGTATGCAGTTCCGGATGCAGGCGGGTGTCGCGCATGAGGATCAGGAAGACGCGCGACAGCAGGCGCAGCGTCTCGACCTGCGAGGGGTCGAAGCGGCTGAGGTCCGGCAGCTGCTGCAGTTCCTCGAACAGCGTTCGCGTGCGGCGCACCAGCGTTTCCGGCCCTGCGCGAGGGGCAGGGGGCGCTGTCAGTGTGCGCTGCGCCGCAAGGCGCTCGACCTCGGGCTGCAGATCGGAGCCCCGGCTGCGGTTCCGCAGCGCAGCAATGCGTTCGGACAGAGCATCGGTCAGTTCGGGCGCGGTGAACAGCACCAGTGCATGCAGAGGGTCGTCGGCCGGTACATCCGGCAAGGCCACGGCTGCGGATTGATCGACGGCCGGTGCCCTCAAGTGGCTGGGGACCGGGATCGGATAGCGGGTATCCAGCACATCGAGCACGCCGCGCAACGCTGCGAAGAGCACAGGCTGCAGCGCTGCGGCGTGGCGCTTGAACATCAACACCCCGCCACCATGCGGGTGGGCGCACTCATCCCAGAGCGTCGTGATGTCCGTGGTCAGGCGGCGCACGGTGAAAGGCTGCTGATCCGGCGCCAACCCCGGGCGCTGGCCTTCCAGGGACCGCAGCGCACGGCGCATCTGGTAGGCGATCTGCTCTTCAAGCTGGATCAGTTCCGCAGGCAGTCGCGCGCTCCAGACGGTCAGCGCCAGGTCGCGCTCGATGTCGCTGCTGTCAGCCAGTGCCAGGGTCGTGGCCGTGGAGGGCGCAGGCTTGGTGTTCGGCGACAGCATGCGCTCACAGGCACGCGCGGCGCGCATCTGGATCTGCGCGGCCAGTGTGGCCATGAAGCGGTGTTCACACGCCCAATAGAGCGTGGCACTCTGGGTTCCGGGCGCAGCCTGCCGGCGGAAGTGCTGCATCAGTGCATCCTGCGTCTCCATGCTCAGCCCCTGGAGATCAAGGAAGGGGCGGGCGGCAGCCTTGCAGCAGGCGGCAAGTGCGTCACGCGCGGCGCTCAATGCATCAAGAGAAGCAGTCATGGCATCAATGTAAGGCGCAGACTGGGGTGAGGGGAATCCCAATGTCGCTGCGCGCGGCGCAGTTTCATCATCTGGCGCAGCGCGACGCCCGCGCCGGCGCGCACAGAATGCCTGCTAAGTTCCTGAAAACGTCACTTTCTGTACGAATCATGTCTGCCTCACTGCTTGACCGCGCCCGCGCTGCCGCGCCGGCTTGCGATTTCTGGTCCGCCCGTGCCGTGACCGAACGCTCCGAACAACTCCAGGTGCGCCAGAACGTGGCCGAGGCGCCGAGCCGCAGCCGCGATGCCGGCGTGATGGTGACCGTCATGGACGGTGGTGGCCTGGGCTACGCCGCCACCTCAGATACCAGTGATGCCGGCCTGCGGGCGGCGTTTGTGCGCGCCAAGGAGGCCGCGCAGGCCGTGGCGGGCAAGACCGTGTTCGACTACCGGCAGGTGGCCATGCCCAAGCCGCAGGGGCGCTATGCCAGCAGCACGCAGCGCCCCGTGAGCAGCCTGAGCCTGGCCGAGAAGTACGACCTGCTGGGCACCGTGTGCGCCGCCGCCAAGGTGGACGACGCCATCGTCGACTGGAGCGCGTCCCTGTGGACCCTGCAGACCGAGCAGGCCTATGTGACGAGCGAGGGCGGCGAGGCCCTGCAGCACTGGGACTTCGTCATCCCCAACATCACCGCTGTGGCCAGCAAGCATGGCGACACGCAGACCCGCACCGCCGCCGGCCAGTACAACGGCTACTGCCAGCAGGGCGGGCTGGAGGTGCTGGACCGCGCCCGCTTCTACAGCGACGCGCCGCGCGTGGCCCATGAGGCCCTGCAACTCGTGGCTGCGCCCAACTGCCCGGCCGGCGAGATGGACGTGATCCTGATGCCCGACCAGATGATGCTGCAGATCCACGAGAGCATCGGCCACCCGCTGGAGCTCGATCGCATCCTGGGTGACGAGCGCAACTTTGCGGGCACCAGCTTCGTCACGCTCGACATGTTCGGCCACTATCAGTACGGCAGCGCCTTGCTGAACGTGACCTACGACCCGACGCGCGAGGTCGAATTCGCGCGCTTTGCCTTCGATGACGACGGTGCAGCCGCCGAGCGGCATCACATCATCCAGGACGGCATCCTCGTTCGGCCGCTGGGCGGCACCATCAGCCAGGCGCGTGCCCGCGCCCTGCGTGCCGACATCGGCGGCGTGTCCACCACGCGGGCTGCCAGCTGGAACCGCGCGCCGATCGACCGCATGAGCAACCTCAATGTGGAAGCCGGATCGAGCAGCCTGGCCGAGATGATCGCCTCGGTGGAGTACGGCGTGCTGATGCACACCAACTGCTCCTGGTCGATCGATGATTCCCGCAACAAGTTCCAGTTCAGCTGCGAATACGGGCAGGTGATCCGCAAGGGCCAGCTGGCCGAGGTGGTCAAGAACCCGGGCTACCGCGGGGTGTCCAGCACCTTCTGGCGCAGCCTGTCGGCCGTGGGCGATGCGAGCACGCTCGAAGTCATGGGCACGCCCTTCTGTGGCAAGGGCGAGCCGAGCCAGGTGATCAGCGTGGGCCATGCCTCGCCCGCCTGCAAGTTCTCGAAAGTGTCCGTGTTCGGAGGCGGCGCATGAGCGAGTTCGACACCCTCAACCCCATCCACCCCTCGGCCATGGACCTGCTGCAGCCGGAGTTTCTCAAGCTGGCCGAACGGGTCTGCACCGCCACGCCGGGCGCGGACCGCGTTACGCTGTATCTGAGCGCTGAAGACAGCGACTTCATCCGCTTCAACCGCGCTGCCGTGCGGCAGATCACGCGCGTGGCGCAGCGCTATGCCACCGTGGCCGTGATCCGCGGCCAGCGCCGCGCCGAGAGCACCCTCACCCTCACGGGCGATCTGGCTGCAGATACCGAGGCGCTGCTGGCCGAACGCACGCAGCTGCTGGCCGATCTGCCCGCCGTGCCCGAAGACCCGCGCCTCCTGCTGCCCGACAGCGTCGAGGGCACAAGCCGCCATGACCACGGCGCCGTGCCTGCCGCCACCGAGGTGGTGGACGCCGTGCTGAGCCATGCGCAGGGCACGGACTTTGTTGGCTTCTATCAGGGCGGCGCCGTGGTGCGCGCCTTTGCCGACAGTCGTGGCCAGCGCAACTGGCACAAGGTCGACAGCTTCCACTTCGACTGGTGCCTGTACCACGCCGCCGACAAGGCGGTGAAGACCGGCTACAGCGGCACACACTGGGACAGCGCCGAGTTCGGCCGCCGCGTGGCCGCTGCGCGCGAGCGCCTAGCGCTGCTGGCGCGGCCGGTCAAGACGCTTTCCCCCGGCGCCTACCGCACCTACTTCACGCCCGTGGCCATGACCGAGCTGCTCGGCACCCTGTCGTGGGGCGGCTTCGGCCTGAAGGCAGCGAAGACGGCCACCTCCACGCTCGTGAAGCTGCAGCGCGGCGAGGCCACCCTGAACCCCGCCGTGCAGCTGGCCGAGCGCACCGCCGCCGGCATTGCGCCGCGCTTCTCGGCGCTGGGTTTCGTCAAGCCGGATGCCACGGCGCTCATTGACGCGGGCCAGGTGGCCGGCCAACTGGTCTCGCCCCGCTCGGCGCGCGAGTATGGCGTAGCCACCACCGGCGCCAACGGCAACGAATCGCCGGAGTCCCTGAGCCTGGCGGCGGGCAGCCTGCCCGAGGCCGAAGTGCTCCAGGCCCTGGGCACC
This sequence comes from Burkholderiales bacterium, assembly GCA_027484405.1. Taxonomy (GTDB): domain Bacteria; phylum Pseudomonadota; class Gammaproteobacteria; order Burkholderiales; family Burkholderiaceae_C; genus Piscinibacterium. The sequence continues at coordinate 6,970 of JAIXTA010000029.1, read as the reverse complement.
GGCATCTATGTCAGCAACCTCTGGTACCTGAACTACAGCGACCGCCAGGCCTGCCGCATGACCGGCATGACCCGCTTTGCCTGCTTCTGGGTCGAGAACGGCGAACTGGTCGCACCGCTGTCGGTCATGCGCTTCGACGACAGCGTCCTGCGCATGTTCGGCGAGGGCCTCGTTGCGCTGACCGACAGCGCCGAGCTGATCCCGGAAAGCGGTACCTACGGCAGCCGCCAGCTGGCGAGCATCACCACGCCGGGGGCGCTGGTGGAGGGCTTCAACCTCGTGCTGTGAACCCGACTGAATCGATGAACCGTCTTTGCCCTCGGAGCACTAGGGATACTCAATGACAACATTGATCGAACGAGACTCGGCGCTTGAGAACTTCTTAATGGGTAGGTTTCATCAAGACTGGGCGGATGCTTACGGCTCGACGCCCCGCGCTGTCGAGGACTACCTCAGCCGCGCCCGCCCTGAGCAGGTTCAAGCGCTACTCGCGGAATTGAAAGCATTCCGAGCCACTAGCGCCGGGGATGAGCGGGAGATCGAAGCTGAACTTGAGCCGATCTGTGACTATGTCATTGGATATGAGCCTTCTATTCAATCGTGGAACGAGTGGCTGGATTGGATTGAGCGCCTGCTGGAAGTGAAGCTCGCCCCGCGCACTTAAGGCGACGTAGCTCGCAGCAAACTTGATCTCGCTTGTCCCATGCGGTTTTCCAGCGATTTTGGCCTGGAAATCCGCATGAATGCTGGTTCTACGTTTCGGGTGCCGCGCGTCGCGTGATCGCCGATCGGAGGGGATCGTCGCCCGCCCAAGCCGACCGAACTCAAGCCGCGTGCCGCAAGGCGATCCGTACCACGGTCCCCTCACCCAGTGCCGACGTCAGGCTGATGCTGCCCTGCATCGCTTCAACGAGTTTGCGCGAGATCGCCAGGCCCAAGCCGGATGAGCCGAAGCGGGCGTCCGCACGGCGTGAGAATCCGCGCTCGAAGGCGCGTTGTGCGTCTTCTGCGCTCATGCCTGCGCCCGTGTCGGCGACACACAGTTCGATCGCGTCCCGGGCTTCGAGGATGCGTACGCTGATGACGCCTCCCGGGGGCGTGTGCCGAAGTGCATTGGCGATCAGGTTGGCGAGCACCTGCTGCAGTCGTTGCGAGTCGGCCAGCGCAGACTTTGCCTGGCCGCTGAGTTCGATCTTCACCCCAGCACGATCCGCCGCGAGTCCGAACGCCATCACCGCGCGTGTTGCGACGGCGTGCACGTCGGTGGCCACCGGCTTCACCCCGATGGCTGCCACATCGATTTCCGCGATGCTCACGAGGTCCTGGATCAGGAGCCGCATCGTCAAAGCGGCATCGAGAATGATCCGCACATCATCTGCGACCTGATCTTGGCGCTCCAGGTGTTCAGCCTGGCCGATGATCAGCGTCAGTGGGTTCCCCAGCTCGTGGGACACCTCCGCGATGAATCGTCGTTGTGCGTCTGTCGCGCGCCTCAAGTCATTGACCATGCCTTGCAAGGTTTCAGCAAGGCTGTTGAAACGCAGGGCCAGATCGCGAGCCTCATCCGTGCCGCCCGGCTCGGCGCGAACCTCCAGTTCACCCGCCGAAAACTTCGCCATGGCCTCCTGAAGGCGCAGCAGCGGTGCGCTGATGCTCAAGGCGTCCCGTCGTGCACGGCGGGCGCCCAGCAGCACGGCGAGGACGATCAATGCGATGGTCGTGCCCAGCCAGGTGATCGCGAAGATCTGACCGACCAATGCCGCGGATTCCCCGGCGCTCAACATCTTCTGGGGTATCCGCACAGCAAACCCCTGGTTCTCCGCAACCGGCAGGATGAGCAGCCATGCGGGCCTGGACGGATCGCCTTGCATGGTTGCCGGCAGGACGCGAGCGGGTGGGCTGTCGCGCAGCGCAGCCTGCCAAGCAGGCGGTGCGGTTTCGATCAACTGCCCGCTGGACGGATCGACCAACTGCCCCGCCTCGATCCATGCGCAAAGATCTGCAGTTGCGTAAGGTGTGCCCGCAATCCGGTACCTGCCCGGCGTGCCTTGGATGGGTTCCGCGCGGATGCCGTACTCGATCAGCCAGCGGGCGACGGTCGCTCGTTGCGTCGGATCAGCTTGCAGAAAGCGAAGCAGGACGGGCCACTCGGCCTGAATGCCCTGCAGTTCGGCGCGTGCTCGGTCCGGTGAGCTTTGCAGGTAGATCAAGGCGCCGAACCATCCTGCCACCAGCAGCCCGATGACCGGCGCGATGAGCAGCAGCAGCTTGAGCTGCGAGCGCAGCCAGACGCTTGCCAAGCGGTTTCCGAGCAGCGCTGCAGGCCACGCGCGTATCGTGGCCATCAGGCGTCGAGGTCCAGGCGATAGCCCACACCGCGAACGCCCACCAGGGCGCGCGCAATCTGCGAGTTGCGTCCCAGCCGATCGCGCAGACGAAGCACGCAGGTATCCACTGAGCGATCAAGGGCATCCCAGGGGCGGCCCCAGACGGCTTGCATCAGGTGTTCACGGTCGAACACCTGCCCGCGGCCTTCGATCAGCACACGGAGCAGATCAAACTCCCGTTGCGACAGATTCACCGTGACGCCGTCGACCTCCGCATGGCGGCCATCAAGATCAAGCGTGCATCCGCAGGCCTGCAGCGTGCGCCGGGGCAGACTCGATACGCCGCCACCCGGCAGCCCGCGACGCACCAGCGCCTTGATGCGCGCCACCACTTCGCGAACCGAGAAGGGCTTGACCACATAGTCGTCCGCCCCGATCTCCAAGCCCGTGACCCGGTCGACCTCGCTGCCGCGCGCGGTCAGCATCAGTACGGGCGTCTGCACGGCACGTTGCCGCAGCTGCTTGCAGACCTCGAAACCATCGAGGCCGGGCAGCATGACATCCAACACGATGATGTCGAAGGGTTCGGTTGCGCCGCGCTGCAGTCCTGAACGGCCGTCAGCAGCTTGGCTGGTCTCGAACCCGAAGGCGTGGAGTTCTCGCATGAGCATGGCTGCGATCTGGACGTCATCTTCAACAAGGAGAACTCTGGGCATACGGGCTCACAGCAAGACGGCTTTGCTGCGAGCATATGAAGCGCCCCATTTTTGCGTCAACGTTTTGGCAGCGCGTCGCCGGCTGCGATGAAGATGCGTTGAAGCACCGTCTCCAGCGCAAGCTCGCTGGTTTCGGACTGCCCGGTGTGCACCACCACGACCGCATCGCGCTCCGCCCAGTACAGCACCCAGGTGCCATAGAAGCCGGAATGTCCGTAGACCGGCCCCAGCGAGTCCGAGGACAGCACCTGGACGCCCAGTCCGTAGAGTGCATTTGCGGCGGACCCCTTGATCATCTCCGTCCGGCTGCCCGCCGTGATGAGCTCGGTGCCATTGAGGCTGCGCACGAATCTCACGAGGTCGCTCGGCGTTGCAATCCAGCCGCCGCCAGCCCAGTCGGCGGACAGGGTCTGGAAGTCAGACACATCCAGCGAGCCGAGGTAGAAACGGGCCAGCGCGCTTCGGGGCGCTTCTCGGAACTGTGCCCAGGTCCCCGTCATGGCGGCACGATTGAAGACCTGCGCGCGGACGACATCCTGCAGGGGCTGACCCGTGGTCTCCTCAATGATCAGACCAAGCAATTGATAGTTCGTGTCTGAATAGTGGAACGCAGCGCCGGGGGCCGACAGTGGCTGGAGGCGGTCGATCGCCCAGTTGACGGTGTCGGCCAAGGTCCAAAGGCGATCAGGTTGCGCAAACTGCGCTTGCAGAAATGCTGTCTGACCCGCCGCGTTTGCGGGACCATCATTGAAGTAGTCGGGCAGGCCGGAGGTGTGCGAGAGCAGGTGACGGATGGTCAGTGCAGCTGCCGCATCTGCGCCGATCCAAGTCCGAAATCTTGTACTGATCGATGCGGGAAGCCTGGCGCTGACCGGTGTATCCAGCGACAGCTGGCCCTGCTCGATCAGTCGCATCACGGTGGTTGCCGTGAACATCTTGCCCACGCTTGCAACGCGCAAGCCGGTCTCTGCAGTGAAGCTTGTGGCCTTGGCTGGATCGGGCTGCCCGCTCGCTGCCAGAACGGCCCTGCCCAGCGACGGTGCATCGACGTAGATCAGGGCGCTCTGGACGCCGCTGTCCTGCTTGCGCAGATCGTCAACGGCGCCTTGCAGTGCGCGCGACAGCTTTTCGCGCGGGGTTTCGATTCTCGGCGGCGGCGTGTCGCTGCCGCCGCCGCATCCTGCCAAGAGTCCCAGGCAGGCGCCCAGCATGAGGGCCAGAATCATGCGACGTTCGGGGCCGTTCGACAGGACACGGGACAAGTTCACGAATTTCTCCTTCATGGAAACGATCTGCTCGGCCATCACCCCTGGGCCGTCCCAGCGTCCTGTGGAGCTGCAGCGGCCGGGTGGTGCTTGAGTGACACCGGGTGGTGTGCAGATACACGCTAGAGCGCGCAGGGCGTGCGGTCAGTGCGGGGTCTGTAGGGTTTGTGTCACGGGTCTGTGACACAGTCGCTTGCGGGGCGGGCGCCGCCGGGGGAAGACGCGGCAGACTGGCGTGCGCGGCGACCGTCGATAATCCGCGCTGCATTGAGGAGCTTCATCCATGTTCAAGGTGTTCGTTGATGGCCAGGAAGGCACGACCGGTCTGCAGATTCGCGAGCGGCTGGCCGCGCATGGCCAGGTGCAGGTGCTGGAGATCGAGGCCGATCGGCGCAAGGATCAGGCGCGCCGTGCCGAGCTGATCAACGCCGCCGACGTGGTGTTTCTCTGCCTGCCGGACGAGGCCTCGCGCGAGTCGGTCACGTTCGTCGCACCGGGCAACACGCGCACCAAGTTCATTGACGCCAGCACGGCGCACCGCACGGCGGCGGGCTGGGTCTATGGCTTGCCGGAACTGAGCGCCGCGCAGCGCGCGGCCATCCAGGCCAGCAGCCGCGTGGCCGTCACGGGCTGCCATGCCGCCGGCTTTGTGCTGGCCGTGGCGCCGCTCGTGGCCGCCGGGCTGCTGCCGAAGGACTACCCCGTCACCGGTCATTCACTGACCGGCTATTCGGGCGGCGGCAAGAAGATGATTGCCGCCTACGAGGCCGCGGCAGAGAACCGCACGCTGGATGCCGCGCGCATGTATGCGCTGGGCCTGACGCACAAGCACCTGCCGGAGATGCAGACCTACACCGGGCTGGCGTACAAGCCGGTGTTCGTGCCCATCGTCGATAACTTCTACAAGGGCATGGCGGTCAGCATTCCCCTGCACCTGCGCGCCATGGCGCCGGGCAGCACGCGCGCCGCCATCCATGCCACGCTCGAGAGGCACTACGCCGGCCAGCGCTTTGTGCGCGTGATGCCGCTGGACGCCGAGAGCAACCTTGAAGACGGCCAGTTCAATGCCCTGGCCACCAACGACACCAACCGCAATGACCTGTTCGTCTTCGGCAACGACGAGCGCGTGCTCGTGGTCAGCCGCCTGGACAACCTGGGCAAGGGCGCCAGCGGCGCCGCCGTGCAGTGCATGAACCTCATGCTCGGCTTTGACGAAGGCGCCGGCCTCGCCGGCTGAGGTCTGAGCATGTTCCAGGGCGTGCGGCATGCGGCGCTGGGCCTGGGGCTGGCGCTTGCCCTGTCGGCCTGCTCGTATCGCTATACCGCTGCGCCTGCGCCCGGCGCGGCGGTTGCTGCACCGGATGCGGCGCAGCGCGTCCGCGGTGCCGATGAAGCCGCCCGACGGGCCCGGGCTGCCGCACAAGCTGCCGTGGACGCCGCACGCGCCGCCGTGCTGCGTGCAGAAGAGGCTGCACGCGACGCGGCCGTGCAGGCTACCGAAGACACCCGGCGTGCCGCCGCCCCAGGCGGTGCAGGCGCTGGCAGCTTCCGCTTCTTCGCCATGGGCGATCTGCCCTACGGCAATGACGCGCAGTTTCTTCGTCTGATCGACACGCTCAATGCGCGCGGCGGCGCCTTCAGCATTCACCTGGGCGACATCAAGACTGGCACCACGCCCTGCGATGACGAGACCTTCCTGCGCGTGCGCGGCTACTTCGACCGCTTCGCGCAGCCGCTCTTCTACACGCCGGGCGACAACGAATGGACCGACTGCTACCGCGCCAGCGCCGGGGTCTATGTCCCCACCGAGCGCCTGGCCCGGCTGCGCGAACTGTTCTTTGCCGGCGGCACCACGCGCGGCCAGCCCCGTCGGGTCGACAGTCAGGGCGGGCTGGCAGCTGGCACAGCGCGCGCCAAGTTCGTGGAGAACCAGCGCTGGACCGAGCAGGGCGTGTTCTTCATGAGCCTGCATGTGGTCGGCAGCGACAACGGCCTGGCCAACGCGGCGGAGTACAGCGAGCGCAATGCCGCCAACCTGGCCTGGCTGGCCGAGGGCTTTGCTGCTGCCCGTGCTGCCAGGGCGCCGGCCCTGGTGATTGCCATGCAGGCCTACTTCAGCTTCCAGCCCACGGCGCGCGGCATGCAGGACACCATCGACGCCATCGCCCGCGAGGCGGCGGCCTTCGGCAAGCCGGTGCTGGTGCTGCAGGGGGATGGCCATCGCCTGCTGATCGACCGACCCTGGCTGGACCGCCACCCGGCGCGGCTGGCGAACGTCACGCGCGTCATGGTGCCGGGCGACCAGCAGGTGGCCGCCGTGGAGGTGACGGTGGACCTGCGCCAGCCGGCTGCGCCGTTCTCGTTTCGGGTCGTTGCGGCGTATGGCGCGTCCGAAAACGATGGAAAATAGAGTTTTTTGCGAGCCTCTCTGCTTGAAGAGGGCCGACTGAAGAGCGAGAAGTGCCTGCAGACCCTTGTTTCAATTGATGGCCGAAAATGATGCTTTTTGGGGGTGTGATGCGCCTTGCCGTCCTGTCCGACATCCACGGCAACCTGCCGGCCCTGCAGGCGGTACTTGAGCATCTGCAGCGCGCCGGCGGCGCCGACCTGATCCTGAACCTGGGCGACATCCTCTCCGGCCCGCTCTGGCCGCGCGAGACGG